>JAYRRV010000163.1:0-4997 GCA_041909955.1 Candidatus Altimarinota bacterium | reverse complement strand
TGTAAAGATAAAACACGCAAATGGTGAAAGAAAATTGAGAGTAAAACACCGGTGCCAAACGCAAACCGGCTTTCACCATCTGCGCGCTTTCATCATTGTTGAAATTGATATTTTACCGACTTAAGCAACTCTCAAAATTATCATTATGCAAGGAGCCAAGATGAAACCGACTGAACCGTATTCAACATACGGTGAAGAAGGTTTCGTCGCAGACGACGCTGCAGAATGAAATTTTCAGAGTTGCGCTCTAAAAGCCCATTTCACGTTTCAAAGTATTCACATCCCTCATCAACCGCTGATCCTCCTTGATCTGTGCCATAATCTTGTTACAGGAATGAAGGACCGTCGTGTGATTCTTTCCGCCGAAATTCTCCCCGATGGTTTCATACGACTGGTTCAAAAGTTCACGGATGAGATACATGCAGATCTGGCGGGGAATGATAACCTCACGACGTCGCTCAAGGCCCGTAAGTACCTTGCGGTCGATTTTGTAGTAACTGGAAACGGCGTTGATCACATCGTCAAGCGTTCGGACGACCTGACGTTGGGCCGGAGTCCCCTGCATCTGACCACTAACTCCACCCTGACCGTTATTGCTCACAATTGCACCGTTGCCGGAAGCGGCGTTGCCGATAACCTGTTGGGCTTTGTTCAATTTCTGCAGAATCTGGGCAACGGAATTCATCGTTGGATTTGCATTTTCAAGCTGTGCCAAAGCAATAACATTCACCAGCACGCCGATCATCTCGCGCACACTGCTGGTCACATTACTGGCGATGAAACTCAAAATTTCGGGATCGATAAGTTCCCCGTGCTCCTGGCATTTGCGCTGGAGAATAGCCACACGTGTCTCAAAATCCGGAACACACACCTCAATCACCATCCCCATGGCAAAACGGCTGCGGAGACGGTCATCAAGCCCGTTCAAATCACGGGGAGGACGGTCAGCGCTCATGATGATCTGCTTGCCGGCGTCATAGAGTTCATTGAACGTATGGAAAAATTCCTGTTCGGATGTGGCCTTATTGGCAAAAAACTGAATGTCGTCGACGATGAGACAATCCACGTTGCGGTACTTGTCTTTGAAAGGTTTGGTGTGACGTTTGCCGATGGCCTCGATAATCTCGTTGATGAAATTTTCGGCGGTCATGTACACCACGCGCAGATTCGGATGGTTCTTCTGGATCTGGTTGCCGGTGGCCTGAAGGAGATGTGTTTTCCCGAGTCCGACGCCGCCATAAATATAGAGAGGATTGTAAATGTTCCCCGGCTTGGCAGCCACAGCCATGCAGGCGGCATGCACCAGACGGTTGTCCCCTCCCGGGATATAGCTGTCCAGTGAATACTTCATCATCTTGCTCCGCATTCCATCGACCAAAACCTCCTGTTTATTGGGAACCTTGCGGACTTTGGGAGCTTCATCGGTCAGTATGTTCTTCAAATCCACTTTGTCCGGATGATCTTCGCTCAAAAGCGTGGAGATCACTTCATATTCAATTTGGGAAATACCCGGATCCAGCGACTTCACGATATCCAGAAGTTTCATGTGATAGCGGTGGCGGATGTTGTCCCTGGAAACGATCCCCGACACGCCCACGGTCAAAACCCCGTCAACGGAATTCGAGACGATGGTATCCTTAAAAAAGGTCAGAAGATGTGCCCTTCCGGCTTTCGGCGCCAATGTCAGCAGTACCTGTTCCCAGAAAACTTTCTTATCCATCTTTTCCATCGGTCCGGGGAAATCAACTAAAAAGTTTTAAAAAAGTCATTAAATAATGACCTTCAAAACAGGGTGAATACTAATGACTTTTTTTGGCTTGTACAAGTGCAAAATTCAAAACGGCACCACTACAATCCCTAGCGATATTGACACCCACCCTCTACTAGATCTTGGGAAAATATCGAACCAAGAAACAATTGGAAATTTCTATCAATAATCACCCCGAACTAAATAAGTTCGGGGCGCAAGAAATTTTATAAAATTCTTAGAACAATTTGATGATGTCACTATAAGTCACCGCCACAATGAGGATCATCAGCAGCGCAAACCCGATGGTGTGAATGACACCCTCCCATTTCCCGTTCACCTTCCTGCCAATGACAAGTTCGATGAGGATAAAGAAGAGTCTTCCGCCATCCAGCGCGGGGAACGGCAAAATATTAATGATCGCCAGACTCAACGAAAGCAAAGCCATAAACCGCAGTAACGACAGCACTCCCTGCTGCACGAACGTGTAGGTCAGCTGCGCGATTCCCACCGGGCCCGCCACGCCTTCCGGAATGGTAAATTTGGTGAAGAACGACTTCAAGACATTCCCGAACATCTGCACCGTCAGACCGCCGAGCCGGAAAGATTCGTCCAGTGCCTTCAACGGGGCAATCCAGAACGGATAACGAACATCCTGAATCTTGAGCACCGTGGTCGGCTCATCCTTGGCATAGAGGGTCACAAACTGATTCTCATGAGGATACAAAACCGAAAGCCCGACACCGATGAGACCGTTCTTGTCCGGCTGAACCTGAAGCGTTTTTTGCTCGCCGTTCCGTTCAAGAATGTAGGTCAGGGTTTTTCCCGGATTCTGTTTGGTGATGCCGATGACATCCTGTGGAACCGCGATGTCCTGCCCGTCAACCTGGAGCAAAACGTCACCCGACCGGAAAGCCGCCTTTTCGGCCGGACTGCCGGGGAAAATATCGGAAAGAATCACTCGCTGCTTGACCGGCAAATCAACCACCGCACTCACCAACTTGTCACCGCGCCACAACGTCATGGTGACCTGCTTTGACTTGGCCATCTCCGCCACATACTCGTCATAGGTATAAATAGGCGTATTGTTGAGCGTCAACAAAATATCGCCGGGTTGGAGATCTCCGATCGCAAACTTTACGTCCGGAGCGACCTCCCTGACCACCATCCTCGGCAAAAAGACCAGTTCATAGGAAGAAAAACCCAGTCCGTCCTTCTCTCCGGCCTTCAAATTCAAAAACTGATGTTGCCCGTTCCGTTCAACCTCGACCACCACCGTGGCGTTCTTCGTTGAGTTGACCATTGTTAACAGTTCCTCGGAAGAAAAAATATCTTTCCCGTCCAACTGCACGAGTTTATCCCCCGGGAGCATCCCCGCCTTTTCCGCGGCACCGCCCTGTTTCACCTCCTTGACCGTCACACCCTGCTGGGTCTGGATCGTACCGTCCTGAATGGAGGCCAACACATCGTCACCGCTCAAAATCAGGGGCTGGATGCCAAACGTAAACCCTATCGTCAACAGCAACCAGGCCAGTAAAAAATTCATGATCACCCCGGCGATCACCACCAGAATGCGGACCCTTGCCGGTTTGTTGATAAAACTCCGCGGGTTTTTCTTCACTTTTTCGTCATGCCCGTCTTCACCCAGCAACCGGACAAACCCCCCGAACGGAATGGCGTTGATGGAAAAGAGGGTCTCCCCCTTTTTGATGCCCCAGATGCGGGGAGGCAGACCGAAACCGAACTCCTCGATCTTAATCCCGCTCTTTTTGGCCACGATATAGTGACCCCATTCGTGGATCAGGACCAGTGCGGAAAAAACCAGGACAAAAACAATCGCGGTAAGTAGAAAACTCATGGGGATAGTTAAGAAACACAGAAAAACTTACACCTTCATCACGTCGGCCTCTTTGCCCTTGGCCAGGGTTTCGATCTCACGGTTCATGGCATCCACCTTTTCCTGGAGCTTCTTTTCCAGCCCCTTGGCGATGTCCTCGCTGATCTCCTTGGCCTTTTCCTGGCCTTTGATCTTGTCCATCACCCCCTGGCGGGCATGACGTACACTGATGCGGGCATCTTCGGCAAGTTTGTGAACGACTTTAGTTAAATCACGGCGGCGCTCCTCGGTGAGAGGGGGAATATTGATGCGGACGACAATACCGTCGTTGCTGGGATTCAACCCCAGATTGGCCATCATGATCCCCTTTTCAATGGCCTGGAGCACGCTCTTGTCCCATGGCTGGATCTGGATGGTTTTGGCATCGGGAACGGAAATATGCGCCAGCCCCTTGAGCGCCTGCATCGAACCGTACGCCTCCACCATTACCCCCTCAACAAGCGAAGCGGACGCGCGTCCGATCTGGAGATGGGAATATTCCGTTTTCAGATGATCGATGATCTTTTTCATTTCAGCCTCACCGAGTGCAATAAAATCCGACATAGTTGAAAAAATTAACTGATAAGTGTTCCCACCTGTTCCCCTTTCACCACGCGGGCAATGTTTCCTTTTTTGTGAAGATTGAACACCATGATCGGCAGTCGCTTTTCAAGACAGAGCGAAACAGCCGTCAGATCCATCACACCAAGCTCCTTGCTCAGTACATCGTTATAGGAAAGCTTGGTAAACTTCTTGGCGTCCTTATATTTCATTGGATCCTTATCGTAAATGTAATCCACTTTAGTGGCCTTGAGCATGATGTCGCAGTTCAGCTCCATCGCACGCAACGCCCCGGCCGTATCGGTCGTAAAATAAGGGTTCCCCGTACCACCCGCGCAAATAAGGATTTTACCTTTCTTGAGATAATCCAAAGCCTTTGGGCGTAAATACTGCCCCACCACGATCGGCATGCTGATGGCGGAACCGATCGGAGCCCCGATCCCCATTTTTTCGAACTGGTCCTGGAGCGCCATGGAGTTCATGACCGTTGCCAACATTCCCATGTAGTCCGACGTCACACGGTCAACCCCGGAATCTTTGGAATCGCGGTAACGCCAGATATTCCCGCCACCGATCACGATGGCTATCTCCACCCCGAGTTTTTTCACCTCGGCAACCTCCGTACACAGTTCGCGAACCACGTTAAAATCAATACCCCCGTCCCTGCCGCCCTGGAGAACCTCTCCGGACAGCTTGAGCAGAATGCGTTGATACTTCAGCTTCGTTGCCATGCTATTTCATAATCAAAATGTAAGTAAGAACCACGCCGATGGCGAGGCCGACCAAAAAGACCAGAGGAATTTTCTTCTCTTC
>JAYRRV010000162.1:0-5328 GCA_041909955.1 Candidatus Altimarinota bacterium | reverse complement strand
TGAGGAGCTTTGGTCCGGGGGAACCCAGTAATTTTCCCTTTCAATTTTAGGATGGCGCCTTAGGGTATTGACATTATTTCAATAATGTGTTTTAATGGCATTCCTGGATGTAATCATTCCTTGGGTTTGAACTTTTCATTTATAGCCTTTCATTCAATTATTTATGACTCTTCACAGAGAACCAACAGGACCAAGATCACCAAGTGCGACCGTTACCGGTCCGTCCGATGGAACTCAGCTTCCTCAGAGCCACCGCTCCATCATGCAGAGAATGGCTTTGGCCGTAGCTCTTGCCGTTTCACCGGCAGCGACACCCGCCTGCAGCGGGGCAGATTTTACCGTTGCCACCGCTGAAGATTCTGACGCGGGAACAGATGCCCCGGCGGAAACCTCAACCGAGGCCGGTAAGGATGTTCAAAACGATGCTCCCGTTGATGCTCCGGCCGATTCCCCGAGCGACGCCGAGGCGGGGCTGGATGCAGGACCGGACTCCGATGCCGGGACAACCTGTTCCAAGAGCGGTACCGTTGTTTTTGATCCTTCCATGGGCTGCTACAAAGAGGGCATTGTCAGGGGCGGCTCATTTTTGGCTTCCCCAGAGTCTTCCGAAGACACGCCGGTCTGCCAGTCAGGTACGTGCGCAAATTCGCCCGTGAGCGGCACCGATGCAGAAGTGCTCTGGGTTCAGGAGGGTGTTAATACCGGCAAGTTCAGTTCGGTGAAAAACCCCGCCGCGTTTTCCGCACATTGTTCTTCTTATACGTCTTTGACTCCGCCTTCATTGACCCAGTTGAAAGCCGAACTGGCCCTGCCCACCGGATGGTTTGTTCCCGGGGTCAGCAAGGTCGGCACCGATTATAAGCTTACCGATGCCGGAAATTGCCCGGGCAAATCGGTTCTCTATGTTATGCCTTACTAGGGCTTACCATTATTCAACACAAAGCGGGCGTTGCGCTGCAACCCCGCTTTTTTTGTGCGCATGACAGGGGAACCCGCAAAGCGCCTTGTGAACTCTTCATCGTCTTGTATGTCTAAAATCTCGTCGAGCGGCATGGAAAGCCCGGCTATTTTCACTTCCTTCAATGCCTGAAGCTGCAGCGGCTTTGCGAATGCCTTGTTGTACGGGCAGACCTCCTGGCAGATATCGCAGCCAAAAATCCAATTCCCCATTTTGGGACGGAACTCTTCGGGGATCGGACCTTTGTTTTCGATAGTGAGATAAGAGATGCAACGCGTGGCGTTCATTTGGCCCGGGCCGATAATGGCCTGTGTCGGGCATGCTTCCATGCAGCGGGTGCACGTGCCGCAGGTGCCATCTTTTGGCTTATCATACTCGAGTTCAAGGGTCGTGAGCAGTTCCCCAAGAAGCACATAGGAACCGAACTCGGGCGTAATGAGCGTGGTGTTCTTTCCTAAAAATCCGAGGCCCGCCCTGACGGCATACGATTTTTCCAGCAATGGGACCGAATCCACACATGGCTTACAAACGGCATCCGGATGGTTTTGTACGATAAACTCCTCGATTTTTTTCAGCAAGGATTTTATCACTTTGTGATAATCCCGGCCGTAGGCGTAGCGGGCAAACCGGCCGTGCCCAACCGGTATGGCAGGAACGTCACGATAATAGTTCACGGCAATTACCATCACGCTTTTGGCTCCGGGCAACAGTTCCTGTGGGTGGGTCCGTTTGTGGGCGTCCTCAAGATAATGCATGGACCCCTGACGGGACTGGCCCAAAAATTCCCGGAGCCGTTCCTCTCCCTGGATATCCGGTTCCGCGGACGTAAAACCTACTAGGTCCGCGCCGATCGACCGTGCGAAGGTTCTTATCCTTTCGGTTCTGAGATCTTTTTGAAGCAAGGTTGATGTGTAATATTCATTCATTCCTCTGCATTTCATTGTATGCAAAAGTCATCAAGAATTGTTGGTATCGGGGTTGACTTTTATTACATTGATTGTTAAATTACCTATCTTAACTTTTCAAGCATACTATGTCGGATCAAAAGCCTTTACGGGACCCGGACCTCACGTCTACCGAGTCCTCCGAGCAACTGTCCTTTTCCGAGGATGATGTCAAAAGAGAGATGAGCTATCATCTCAAAACGACTTATGCTCTCCCTGCCGTTACGGTGAAATACATACTGGAACAACTGTCGGCGGAATTCAAAGAAACGAGAGAGGATGAAACGGCCGATAAAAGTTTGGCGGGCGTCTATTCCAGACTTCTCGCCAGAGTTCTCAAAAAGCTGAAGCGTAATGACAGCCCGGGATATATGGCTCTGGAGCAGTATATCCGTTCTCAGGGCGCTGGGACGAAAGCAATGGGCAGCAGTGAACAGTCGTCAGCCGTTGTGGCTTCAGAGGCTGCAGAAACCTCCCTCGCAGCCGCGCAGGTGTTTGCCGACGAGGCATCATCCGCCATTCGGACAAAGTTTCCGGACATCATGGGCATGGAACTGGACGCTGCTATCCGCGCCGTTTTCCCGAGCATCGGAGATATGGTTCTCCAGGCGGTTCGTTTGAAAATGGTCCAGGGCCCCACACCAGACGAAGCTGGGCATCTTCATTGGCAGGAGAATTTTTTCGTCGATCTGGTGGCCAGATTTCCTTCGCTTCAACATGATCTTCTTACCCAGAGATTATCGATCGAGTCCGCCGCCCGCATGCTTTTCAGTCGCGGACAGCTTGAAGCGAGCCGCGCCGAAGTTGTGAGGTCCGAACGAAGGGTCGGACGCGGGCCTCTCCCTACGCTTCAATCCATCGATGTTGAGGAGGTGAAGCTGTATGTCGCCAAAGAATTGTCCATTGCCGGGAAAACCCAGCCCGCAGATCCGGAAGTTGAAATAACTGCTTCGGCCGAACCGCAGGAGGAGGATGATGACGATATTCATTCCAGGCCAACGGTGACCCGGATGGAGCCGATGGATCCGGTCTCCGGTCTTTCCGAACAGCCCGAGGCGGCGGTCGCTCCCTCAAGGGACCAGCTTCCGACTCTCCGCATCGACACCCGTGAGGTTAGGGCGCGCCTGGAAACCGTTCCGTCCATTCATGTTGCAGAGGCGACCGAACCGGAAGACATTGACCCCAGTAACCGCGAAACGCTGCCTCCTCCTGCAGCTGGACCGCAAAATACTGACCGTCCGAAGCCAACCTTCGGAAGCAGGCTTCTGGGACTTTTTTCCGGAAAATCCAGGGGGGAACAGGAAAAATAGTTTTGTTTTGCGTCGCGGAAAAGCTTCGGTTATACTCGCTACGACCTGAGCCAGGATACTTTTCCGAAGCATGATTTCTTCACGCGACACCAAAGGCGCCAAGAAAATGTCTAAAAGCCCCAGAGCGGGGAAAAAGGTGATTATTCTTGGTTCCGGGGCGCTGAAGATCGGCGAAGCGGGAGAGTTCGATTATTCCGGTTCACAGGCCATCAAGGCTCTAAAGGAGGAGGGCGTTTTTACCATACTCGTCAATCCGAACATCGCCACGAACCAGACGAGCAAAGGGCTTGCCGACAAGATTTATTTTTTGCCGGTCAACCCGTATTTTGTCGAAAAAGTCATCGCCAAGGAGCGTCCCGACGCCATTGCTTTGAGCTTCGGAGGGCAGACCGCTTTGAATTGCGGGGTTGAACTCAATAAAAGCGGCGTGCTGAAAAAATACGGAGTTGAGGTGTTGGGGACTCCAATTGTCGCGATTGAGAAAACCGAGGACCGCGAGCTTTTCAACAAGGAGATTTTGTCCATCGGGATGAAGGTTCCCCGCAGCATCGCCTGCAACGACAAGGCAACCGCCATGGAGGCCGCGAAAAAAGTGGGATATCCGGTGATCGTGCGCGCCGCCTTTGCCCTCGGGGGAAAGGGCTCCGGGTTCGCATACAGTGAAAATGAGCTTTCTGAACTGCTTGATACCGCCTTTGCCTATAGCGACCAGGTTTTGGTCGAAGAAAACTTGAAGGGATGGAAAGAGCTGGAATATGAGGTTGTCCGAGACCGTTTTGATAACTGCATCGTGGTGTGCAACATGGAGAATTTTGACCCGCTCGGCATCCACACCGGGGAAAGCATCGTGGTCGCCCCGTCACAGACTTTGAATAACGAGGAGTATCACCGCCTGCGCGAACGCGCTATTACGGTGATCCGCCATCTTGGAATCATCGGCGAATGCAACATCCAGTTCGCCCTCGACCCGAAATCCGACGACTACCGGATCATCGAAGTGAATGCGCGCTTAAGCCGCAGCTCCGCGCTGGCAAGCAAGGCTACCGGGTATCCGCTGGCTTATGTAGCGGCAAAACTGGCTTTCGGGCATTCGCTCCCTGAACTGAAAAACACCGTCACCAAGATCACGACCGCCTGTTTTGAACCGGCACTCGATTACATTGCTTTGAAAATTCCACGATGGGATCTGGATAAATTCAGGATGGTCTCCCAGGAGATCAGTTCGGAAATGAAGTCCGTGGGAGAGATCATGGCACTTGGAAGGACTTTTGAAGAGGTGATCCAAAAAGGACTGCGCATGCTCCAGATCGGCCTCTACGGATTTGTGGCCAACAGCAACGTTCAGCTCAAACCGGAAAATCTTGAGCGGGAGATCCAGGTTCCGACGCCGCGTCGCATCCTGGCCATCGCCGAAGCGATGAGGCAGGGGATGAGGGTTGAAAAAATTTCCAGGCTTTCGGGGATCGACGCCTGGTTTCTGGAAAAACTGAAAAACATCATCGATACCGAGCGGGAGATTCTCAAACACAAAGATCTCCCTAAAGACTTGCTAAAGAAAGCCAAAAAACATGGTTTTTCCGACAAGCAGCTTGCCGAGCTTACCGGCAAAAAAGAGGATGACATCCGTGCGCTTCGTAAGAAAAACGGTGTTGTTCCCGTAGTAAAACAGATCGACACCATGGCGGCGGAGTTCCCCGCAAAAACGAACTATCTGTACCTGACCTATCACGGTGAAAAAGACGATGTGGATTATAAAAAGAAAGGTTCCAAAAAGAAAATGGTCGTGCTCGGATCCGGCCCGTACGCCATCGGGACATCAGTTGAATTCGACTGGTGCAGCGTGAATTCTCTCCAGACCGTGGGCAAATACGGGTATGAGACGATCATGATCAACTACAATCCGGAGACCGTTTCCACGGATTACGACATGTCCGACAAACTTTATTTTGACGAACTGTCCCTGGAGCGCGTGCTGGATATTTATGAGAAAGAAAAACCGGAAGGCATGATCGTTTCCACCGGGGGGCAGGTCTCCAACAACCTGGCTTTGAAACTTTATAATGCCGGAGTCAAAATTCTTGGTACCGCCGCGGAAAACATCGACCGCGCCGAAGAC
>JAYRRV010000161.1:0-2319 GCA_041909955.1 Candidatus Altimarinota bacterium | reverse complement strand
CAAACTCGTCGCGCGTGACCACCCCGATTTTGAGTTCGATGGAGCGGGCGATGATCTTTTGGAGCGCCGCTGAATTTTTCTTCAGGACGCGAGTCCAGTTTTTTTGCGTGAATTCGTACATTTGTTTGTCGTATGTCAGGAAAATTTTCACCGACTCCATAAGCCCGTTCACAAGCTGTTCGCGCGGGAGATTCTTCAGGCAGTCGATATCGGCAATAACCGCTTCCGGATGCCAGAATGCACCTACAAGATTTTTGCCGTACGGAGTGTCCACTCCGACTTTCCCGCCGATGGAACTGTCCACCATGGCCAGAAATGACGTCGGGATCTGAACATACGGAATGCCGCGCATGTAGGTTGCTGCGACGTATCCCGCCGTGTCTCCGACCACGCCTCCGCCGAGCGCGAGGATCATCGTATCGCGCCCGCATTTTTTTGCGAGCATCTGGTGCGTGAGTTTTTGGTGCGTGGCTTCGGTCTTGTTTTTTTCTCCGGCGGGGAAGGTGAAAAGATCTGCCTGGAGGCCCGCATTTTTGAGCGTACGGAGCAGTTGGTCCCCCGCGATTTTCTTCACAACACTGTCGGTGATAATGACGTAGCGGGCCGCGCATTTTCCCAATGCCGCGGGCTTTATCTGACTCAGGACTTTCGGCAGGTTTTTGAGTAAACCGGGGCCGACCACGACGCGGTAATTTTTGGACGGGCGCCGTGGAAGGGTGATGTCGAGTGTTGTAGACATACGGTGGGGGAAAAAAGTTCTCAATGTTTTATGACATCATTTTACCGTGTTCTTCGGCAATAGTCTGGAGCAATTGTTCCGTTTGTTCCCAGCTGAGGCAGGGATCCGTGATGGAAAGCCCTTCCCGGTCCACCGTTTCCGGCGTGAGCTTCTCAGGTTTCTGACATCCTTCCTTGAGAAAGCTTTCGAACATGAACCCCTTCATGTATTTGCGGAGGTCAGGGTACAGCTTGAGCGCACCAAGAAGTTCCTGCGCGACGTTGATCTGCTGCAACGGGTCTTTGGTGCCGTCGATTTTGCAGTTGTCGTGGCTGGCGTCGACGATGATTGCCGGATTGGTCACCTTTGCGGCTTCAAGGTATTTTTTGGCCTTGTAGATGTCTTCCACGTGGTAGTTGGGTCTGTCCAAACCGCCGCGCAGCACAAGATGCGCGTACGGATTGCCGTGCGTTTCCACCTGCGCGCCGTGGAATACCGCGGTATGCCCGTGCTGCGCGGCGATAATGCTATTCACCCCGATTTCCAACGATCCGCTTGTCGGGTTTTTCATGCCGACCGGACATTCAATGGCGGACGCAAAAATGCGATGTTCCTGATCCTCCGTGCTCCTGGCGCCGATGGCGACCCATGAGAGCAGTTCAATGAACCCTTTGGCGTTGTGGGTAAAGACGGCCTCGTCGGCGATCGGCAGTCCCATTTCAATGATTTTCACCATAAGACTCCGCGCATAACGTATGCCCTCCACAATGTCCGCCGGAGCAAACGGATCGGGCTGCGTCACGGGACCGGTCCAGCCTTTATGGGTCCGGGGTTTCTGGATGTAGACCCGCATGACGATTTTGAGTTTGTCGCGCAATTTTTCTTCGATTTTTTTGAGCTTTTCGGCATATTCCAGTGTGGCTTTGTGCGGCCAGGCCGAGCATGGTCCTACAATGACCAGCATGCGGTTGTCCTTGCCCGCTAAAATATCCTTCACCTCCTGTTTATCACGCGCGACTTTTTCGTACGCGGTTTCGGAAAGCGGGAAAGACTGGATGATTTCTTCCGTACTCGGGAGTTGCCTGATGACCGTGAGATTCATGGGTAGAGGTTAAATAATTCTTGTTTTTGGAGTTGGGTCAGTTCTTTCCCGGACCACAGTTTTACCTGATCCAGGGCCTGCGCCACCAGCATCGGCATGCCGTTGATGGTTTTAGCGCCAATGTTTTTCGCTTCTTTTAACAGCTGTGTTTCGGCCGGATTGTAAATGAGATCGAACACCGTCTGTTCCTTGTGAAGCAGTTTTTTGTCGATTGGAGTTTCACCGATGTGCGGTTCCATCCCGACCGGGGTCGCGTTGACGATAACGTCAATTTTGGCTTTTAGCAGGTCTTTTTCTTCAAGTGCCGCGCCGCCGAACTCTTTCATCATTTCTTTGGCTTTTTGCATAGTGCGGTTATGGCAGAAAATATTTGCCCCGTTGTTCTTCAGAAACCAGCACAGGGGACGGGCGGCTCCACCAGCCCCGAGCATGATAACGTTTTTCCCGCGGATTTCGGTGTCTTTGAGCGCTTCCCGTATGCCTTCAATATCCGTGTTAT
>JAYRRV010000160.1:0-3037 GCA_041909955.1 Candidatus Altimarinota bacterium | reverse complement strand
GACTGGGACGATTATGCCACCGGGGAATATTGCGTGAATAAAGTGAAGTCGGTCATCCGGTCAATTCCCCCGAATGTGAAGCGGGAATATCGGCACCAGTATGCCAAAGAGTTCATTGCCGCCTACGCCGCCGCCATCGACAATTTTGATACCTCTTTTGAAAATTTTGATATGAGCGAAGTTACCGAGCCAGAAGGGAAACTGGCCAAAGAGCAGCCATGGATTCTGAATTTTCAGGCATGGCTTACCCAGCGCGGCATGACCATGGACACCGTAACATACCAGTACAGCAAACTTGATACCAAAGCCATTGTGGACACAAAATCCCGTCTTGAAGCGATGAAAAAAGGCCTAGGAACCTACCCTAAGCCACAACAGGACTACTACAACGCGCAGATCCAGAACATTGAAGGATATGCGCTCAATAATCCCACCCAGGCCGTTGAGCAAATAGCGGTGCTGGAAAAGGACATGGCGGCGATGACGACGTTTGCCGCTTTTGGCGAGGAACTGAAAAGCCTGAAAACCAAACATGACGAGTTTAAGACAAAATATAGCGATTTTGACACAAAATATTCCGGACAGATCGGCGATCTGCAGAAAAAATACGATGATCGCATGAAGCAGCTGGACGGCGAAAAGGATCCCCAGAAACGTCTGTCAATCATGGATATCGCCAACGACCTCAAGAAATCAAAAGATGAGATCGATTTCAATATGATCAAGGCATCCGAGGAAAGCGCCAAAAAACAGGAAGACGCAAAAAAGCAGGCCGAGACGGCCACCGCAGCGGCAGCAACAACGGAAACTCCCGCTGAGGAGGATAAACCGGGCTTTATTGACCAAGCGGTGATCGGGGATTCCAAACTGGGACAGATCGTCAAAGACCTTGCGACCAAAGTTCCGTTGATCGGAGGCTTTATCTTGAGCGCATTTTTGGCACCAAGCACGCTCAAAGCGCTGGGCATTTCCGCCCCGAAGGACCTCGGAGAGTTCTTTAAGGCCAACAACGCCCCAAAAACGCCCGAACAGCTGAAAGTTATCGAAGAGAAAGCAAAGAAAATTTTAAAGGATCAGTTTAAGATCGACAGTGTGACCGAAATGGAACTGCTGGCCAAAACCCCCGTGAAGGATTTCCTCAAACAGAAGCCCACTGACTTTGACCAGAAAAAATACGAGGCTTTTGTCGCCGCGCTGAAAAAGAACGGCGCCACGGACACGACCGACAAAAAAGTATTTGAGTATGTGCTGTTGAAAGTTGAGGAGTGGAAGACCTAGATAGATCTTTCCCTCGCCCCGGCGGGTTTGCGAAACACAGAAGAATAGGGTATAATTATATAAGCTATCTAAGCTGAAAAACATGGCAGACGACATCATCATCAGCGGTACGGGAGGGACGCTCCAACCTGGGCAGACGGGCGGACAAACGGCCGGCAGCCAGGCTTCCGGCAATCCAACCCAGACACAAAATTCTGGAGATCAGTTAAATCCCGTCATCAACCTGAGCGGAGCGGATCAAAATGCGGCTCCCGGTTCAACTGGTGCTCCCGCACCCGCGCAGCCGGCACCGCAGGGACGCCGTTCCAAAGCCATTATGCTCGGGGAGGAGGAAGAGAGCGTTCAGCCGCCTCCTGCACAGGAGAAGTACGCCATTCCTGCGCTCGTCAAAGAAAAGTTCCCAGATCTTATCCAGCTGATCAAGGAGACAGAATCCATGAACGATGAAGAAAGGGACTACTGGTTCCAGATCCTTCCGATCATGACCGAAGAGCAGATCAGAAAGTTCCGCGATATTCTTGTCAATGAAAAGCAACAACTGACCAATCTTGACCAGGAGTATGAACAGGAACTTCAGAAACTTAACGACAAGCACATGATCGAGTGGAAGGAGTTCGAAACCAAGGAGAAACGTAAAACACTCACGTCCGCCGAACAGACTTCCAAGGCACAGGAAAAGGCCGAGGAGGAAGAATTGCTCAAGCGTTTAAGTCAGGTGTAGAAACTTTTAGTTTTTGGTCGGCTTGGCGAATATGACCAGGCGTTTTAAGTTTGTGCCGACCGGCGTACAGGTAATCAGCGTGAGTCGATTTTCCCCTCTTTGGGTTAGAATGTCTATTTTATCCGGAGTCACCACCTGCTTGTCGTACACCTGGTAAAAATATTTTTTCTGGTTGTGGTACACGATGATCGTATCGCCCACGGCCACTTCGTGAAGCAACGCGAACACGTCCTTGAATCTTCCAGGGTCCCAGCTGAAATAGGAACTGTGTCCCGTGATGACGACATTCCCGTTTTCCCCCGGCTCTGCGGTTCCGGGATAGTGAACCACCCCGTAGCGCAGCGCCTCCTGAATGTCCGTTTCCAGCGCTCCCCAGTCGCGCTTGATGAGATTCTGGGTGCTCACTTTCACGACCGGCACGTTTTTGTCGATCCGTGGAATGATCACACGGTCATCGGGCGGGGCGACCTCCAGGTTCAGGTAGGGAACCTGTTTTTTGCCCTGGTCCGCGGTGGAGGTAATCGGCAAAGGCTGCTGCGTCACTCCCGCCGAGTGCGTCAGGTTTTGGACCATGGGATTGGTCTGCACTTCTCCGCGCAGCTGATTCAGTTTTGAGATAAACAGACTGCTGTACGCGCCAAAGTTCATCACCAAGAACAGCACGGTAAAAATGAGCGCGGAAGTCGCGATCCATTCGAGGGTGTTCCAGATTTTTGTGCCGACCGATGCCTTTGGAACTCCCGCGGCCCCATGTTCCGGTTGGCGGGGTTTTTCCGAATTTTTCAGGACTTCATGAGCGGCATGCGGAACCTGCACCCCAAGCTGAAATGTTCCTTCCGTCCCCTGGCCGGTCACTTTCAAAAGCGGACTCGGATCGCCGGCCGAGTGATCGTTTTGAGGTAATGTTTCAGCACGTTTTCCGGGTTCGGCAGCCGGCTTTATGGCGATCTGTTTGGTTCGCCGGTCACTTTTTTTTCTTGATGTTTTTTTTTGGTTCATCGTGAATATTGTAGCTTCATTTCGGCTTCAAAACAACGT
>JAYRRV010000159.1:0-4465 GCA_041909955.1 Candidatus Altimarinota bacterium | reverse complement strand
GTTCCGGCCCGATTTCGCGGCCGTCCTCCTCCTCTTTGGACCGAGGGATTTACACTTCTGCGAGTTTTTCTCTTACTACTGCTTCAAGGCGGTTTTTTTGTATGCCAGCAATAGATTAAAATCCCGTTCCAAAATTATCTTCGAACCTCTTTTTGAACTCTTGCATCGTGAACCGATGGTTTTGGGTCCCCATATTTTCAATCACATAGGTGGCGGTGAGCGCTCCAATCTGGCAGCCTTTCTCTACACCCAGTCCCTGCTGGAGGCCGTACAAAAGCCCCGCGCGGAACGCGTCGCCGCAGCCCGTGGGATCAACCACCACGCCGGGCTTCACGGATTTGATGAAAAACGTTCCCTCCTTGCTCACCACCGATGAGCCCCGTTCGCCGTGCGTTTCAATAAAGGTCGGAACCATTTTCATAAGTCCCTCGCGCGTGACGCCGAATTTTTTCGAAAGCAGATCAGCCTCATACTCGTTCACGATCAGCACGCTCGCGCCCTCGATGGCAACCCGCAACACGGCATCGCTCATGTTGGAAATCTGTTGCGACGGATCAAAAATATATTTCAATTGGAGTTCCCGGCATTCCTGGGCAAGCCGCGCCATTCTCCGCGGGTCGTCCGGGGAGATCATCACCCAGTCGAGGGAATGGTACCGGTACTCGCGCATGCCGACGGCAAGCGGAGCGGCAAGCATCGCTCCTCCGTGGAAAATCTGGATCTGGTTCTGTTCACGGTCCGTGAGAATATAGGCGGAAGCGGTAAAATCGTTGGGAAGTTTGGTGAGCGTGGAAATATCGATTCCGTTTTTTTTCATCCATTTGGCGTAGTCACCGAAATCGTTCCCAATAAGTCCGACCACCAGGGGATCGATTCCCAAAAGTTTTAAATTGTAGGCAATGTTCCCGGCGCAACCTCCAAAGTGAACGCTCTTTTTGGAAACGGTAAAGCCAACGCTCAGGTGATCCAGCTTTTCGGGCAAAATAGCCTCCTTCAAAAGGCCGTCATACTCCATGAGGTAATCGTAAGCCCACGATCCCGAAACCAAAATACGCGCACCAGAAGCCATAGAGTAAAAATAACACACCCACTACTCTAACATCTCGTGCTCGCGCTGTAAAATTTCCGCAGGGTTCAGACCGGACCTCATCAGCTCGATGTGACGCGCAACGCGGTTGGCGCGGTAAAGACTTTCAAACGTACCCGCATCGGTCCAGTTACCTTCAACAACGGTGGCCTTCATCAAACCGTTCCGGATGTAATGGTTGTTCACGTCGGTAATTTCCAGCTCTCCGCGTCCGGAAGGTTGAAGATTTTTAATGATGTCGAAAACGCCCTTGTCGTAGAGGTAAAATCCGGTAACCGCCAGGTTCGTTTTCGGCTGTTTGGGTTTCTCTTCAATATTCACGATTTTGACACCATCAAGCTCCGCGACACCGAAACGGGAAGCGTCTTTTGTCTGTTTCAGGAAGACCCGTGCTCCGCCCTGTTGCTTGAACTCCTCGATATCTTTTTTAAAATTATCCTCAAAAATATTGTCGCCAAGAATAACCGCCACGTTCTGACCGTTCGCAAAATCATCGGCAAGGCCCAAAGCCTGCGCGATACCGCCGGCATCATCCTGGATTTCATAGGTGAGAGAGCAGCCAAAATTGCGGCCGGAACCCAGGAGCTTCAAGAAGCCGCCCGCATACTCTCGGCCGGTAACCACCAGAATGTCTTTGATGCCCGCGTCAATCAAAGTCTGGAGCGGGTACAAAATCATCGGCTTGTTATAGACCGGAAGCAGATGCTTGTTCGTGATGTCGGTGAGGGGATTAAGCCTTCGGCCGTTTCCGCCTGCCAGGAGTACACCTTTCATAGTTTGTCGGACAAATATTCAGCCAGGGCTTCCTTCCATGGCCTGAGCGGAGGAAGCTTGGTGTTGATGAGTGAAGAGAATTGCGGCCTTTTTGCCGGCCGGACAAACTCTTTGGATGTGCATGCTAACACATTTACCGGGCTCTTGTACAGCCCGAAAATTGCCTTGGCGAAGTCATACCAGGTCGTCTCCTCCTCGTTCGTCACATGGTAAATGCCCGAAGGGTATTCGTGGGTGTCCAGCAGGAACTTCACCTGTCTGGCCAGGTCCAGAGTATAGGTCGGTTTGCCGTGTTGGTCGTTCACCACGTTGATCTCCTTATGGTCCTTGCTGAAGTTGATCATCGTATCCACGAAATTCTTCCCGTGTTTGCCAAAAAGCCAGGACGTGCGGATCAAAAAGTATTTCCCTTCAGGTTCATACATATCCTGCTGCGCCTCCATCTCTTCCACCAGAAGTTTTTCCCCGAGCTCTTTGGAACTGCCGTAGGCGTTGATGGCCTTTGTGGCGTCCTCCTCTTTGTATCCTTCGGACTTATTCCCATCGAAAACATAATCCGTGCTGAAATGGACGAGTGTCGCACCGACTTCCCTCGATGCTTTTGCCAAAATACCCACGGCGTATCCGTTCACTTCATTGGCTTTTTCCTGCTCCTTCTCCGCCAGATCCACGTTGGTGTACCCCGTGGCGTTGATCACCACGTCGGGCTGGATGGTCATAAACTCTTCGAACACCCTCTCCTGTTCCGTGATATCAAGATCGGCCGAACCGAGTGCAATGACATCGTCCTTCGAAAAAACTTTCAGAAGGTCGTGACCGAGCATGCCGTTTTTTCCCAATATCAGAACCCGCATGAGCGTTGGGTTATATTATCCGCACTGGCAGTTTTCACAATTTCCGCAGTCACTGTACACCCATTCAATAATCTCCTTGGGGGCCAGTTCATACTTCACAAGCTTCCCCTCTTTTTCGTTGCGCATTTTCCATTCTACGCTTTTTTCCTTCAACGTTCTGCTGCTCACCACGATTCGTAGCGGAATGCCGATGAGATCGGCGTCGTTGAATTTTTTCCCGGCGGATTCGTCACGGTCGTCATACAAAACCTCCACGCCTTCATGTAAAAGAACTTCGTAGATAAGTTCCGCGGATTTCTTGACCTCGGGATCTTTTTCGGCGCCGAGCGCGATAAGGTGCACCAGGAACGGGGCCACGGATTTTGGCCAGATGATGCCTTTTTCGTCATGGCTTGCTTCAACGATCGTACCCACCAGACGGGTGGTGCCGATGCCGTAACAGCCCATGATCGCCAGTTTTCTTTGCCCCTTTTCATCGGTGAAGTTTACATCGAACGCCTCGGAATATTTGGTACCGAGTTTAAAAATGTTTCCAGCTTCGATGGCCGTGACCTCTTCCAGTTTTGATCCGCATTTGGCGCATCCAAATCCCACTTTGATGGAAACCAGATCCGTGAAATCGTCGATAGTGAAATCCGTTCCCAGGTTCACGTTCACCAGATCCACGTGCATCTTGTTCGCCCCTGTCACAAAGTTTTTTACGGATTTGATGGAATGGTCGGCGATAAAGGGAAGGGCAACCTTACCGTGTTTGTCCTCCTTCACGCCCTTTTCATCCGCGCCGACTTCGGCCGCGTGTTTCACCCCGCCTTTGACGTGTGGCAGACCGACGGGCGAAATAAAGCCGGGTACCAGGCCGATCTTTTCCAGCTCCTCCTTGCTTGCCGGATGAACCTCCTGCCCAACATATTTGGAAAGTTTGTGTTCGTTGACTTGTAAATCACCGCGGATGCACACGCCGATGAGCCCGCCGTTCTGAAGTTTATAGACGACGCTCTTTAAAACTTTTGAATCCGGTACTCCATGTGCCTTACCGCTTTCTTCAATGGACGGACCACGCACCGCCTTCACCTCTTTCATCGGAAGCTCCTTTTCTTCCGGATCGTGCGGGTTGTGTATTTTGCCTTCGGCGATTTCAAGGTTCTGAGCAATGTTGCATTTTGCGCACACGAGAATGGTATCTTCACCGGCCGGGGTCACCACGGAAAATTCGTGGGAAATTTTGTCGGAAAAAATGCCGCCGGAAGCCTCCACCACATAGGCCTTCACGCCGCAGCGCTCGTACACGTTCAGGTAGGCCTGTTTCACTCTTTCGTAGTACTGGTCCAGGTCCGCGTCATCGGTGTGGAAGCTGTACATGTCCTTCATCCCGAACTCGCGACCGCGCAAAATACCGGACTTGGCGCGGGGTTCGTTGCGGAACTTGGTCTGGAACTGGTATGCACTGAGCGGAAGGTCCTTATAGGACTGAATGAACTTCTTGGCGAGGGGAGTCACGGCTTCTTCATGCGATGGAGCGAACACAAAATCCTTGTCGCCGGCGCCCTTGGTGCGGTACAGGATGGCGTCCGCCGTTTTATCGCGCCCGGTCTGCTGCCACAGCTCGATCGGATGAAGCGCCGGCATGGCGATCTCCTGGCCCTCCACGGCGTTCATTTCCTCGCGGATGATCTGAACAATCTTATCCAGAACCCTTTTGCCGAGCGGCAGGAAATTATAAATCCCCGCGGCCATCTTATCCACAAACCCG
>JAYRRV010000158.1:0-2908 GCA_041909955.1 Candidatus Altimarinota bacterium | reverse complement strand
CTGTCCACCCAGTCGCTGGCGACCAAATGGCGCTTAGCACCGATAATAAAAGTACTGCTAGCAGCAACCAGTCGAACCAGTGGATTGCTTTCCTTTTGAACAAAAGTACTAAAAATGCCGGTGCGGCAAGAATTACTAGTATTTCGTACCAGTTAGTGAGTAAGAAGATCGATATTTCAGAATTACCCTGGAGCTCAAACGGTCTGATCCAAAGATATTGAAACGGACCGTGCTCCAGAGAAGAAATTGTTTGCCCGTCCAAAATAAATGACACCTTTTCAGCGTCGGAGGAGGTAAGGGCACGGAAGGGGATTTTTTGGTTATCCAGCGGCAAGCCAGTGTTCACCATAAACTCATCCTGGTTAGACGGACTGTCTATTTCCACAAGCCGTTTTTCAGATGCAGGGTAGGCGTCTGAATACCCGCCCGGGGTGTTTTTTGATAAAGCGCAGGGTTCAAAAGGCGGTAAAGAAAGCCCTTTTTTATCAGCCCAGCGCTGGAAGGCGGCTGGATAGGTGGTAAATGTTTTTTGTTGTCTTAAAGCCTCGGGATAGCTTTCGATACATGCATCACGGATAAGGTGACCATTCGAGCGTAATACCCAATAGTTTTGATAATAGGTGTCGCTTGCTTTAGGCTCTTTGCCTTTGACAAACCACTCATAGACCCTCTCAGGACAAAGATCGGTGGGGAGCATTCCGGAGAGGGCGCAGATCTCAACCTGGTGGAGTCTTGAAGGAATCACAAATTTTTCCGGAGGAGAAAACTGCAGGGCGTCCTCCATAAAATCGTGCCATATTGGTCCCGCGCCGTCGACCCCGCTGATATTTTGCATGGCCGACGCATCGGCGTTGCCTACCCATACCGCCGTTAACAGTTGAGGGGTAAAACCTATTGTCCAGTTGTCCCTGAAGTTTCTGGTCGTCCCAGTTTTGACGGCCGCGTCATGTGAGAGTTCGAGAATATTATATTCTCCGAAACCTTTTAAACGTGCGTTGGGATCTTTCAGGATGTCGATGATCTGGTAAGAGTGCTCTCTTCCGTCGGATCCCAGAAGATATGTTTTCTCAGGTTGCTTCCAGGTATAAACGTCCATCCTGTTTCTGTCGGTTATTTTCTCAACGACGGAAAAATCAAATCTGTTGCCATAGTTGGCCAGGACATTAAAAGCCCGGGCCATATCGACCATTCGAACCTCACCGCCGCCCAGCGTCAGCGCAAGCCCGTAAAAATTAGGATTTTGATCGAGGGTTTCAATGCCGAGCTTACCCAAAAATGCGATGAAAGATTCAAGGCCTATGTCGTCGAGTGTCTGAACCGCCGGAATATTGAACGAACTTCCAAGTGCTTCCCGCAAACGCACCGGCCCATGATAATCCAGGTCGTAATTTTTCGGGGCATAAGGTCCGCTGTCGGTTTGGAACTCCACGGGAACATCCTCCAGAATCGTGGCGGGGGTGTACCCCTTTTCAAGGGCAAGCAAGTAAGTCAAAGGTTTGATGGATGAGCCGGGCTGACGGAGGGACGTGATCATATCCACCTGCCCGTCGATAGCATCGTTATAATAATTTTCGCTGCCCACCCATGTTAAGATTTTTCCCGTGCCCGGCTCAACGGCAAGGAGGGCACCGTTGGTGACATGCTTGTCTTCCAGATTTTTTATCTGACGACTCAGGATACTTTCAGCCTTGAGCTCGAGGTCATAATCCAGAGTGGTGTACACATTCAGCCCGCCTTCACGGACCATATTTTCCCCAACGAGATCCGCCAGTTGAGTCAGCACATAATGAACAAAATGAGGGGCCTTCATTTCAAAAATATTTTTACGGAGTTTCAAGATTTCAGCCGCGGCCGCGTCGGCGGCCGCGGCATCGACGAACCCATATTTCACCATCTGATCAAGGACGTACTTCTGGCGTTTTTTCGCCCTGTCCATGGTGAAAAACGGATTGTAGTAGGAAGGAGCCTGTGGAAGTCCGGCTATGAGTGTGGATTCGGCAAGATCCAGATCTTGAAGGTGTTTACCGAAGTAATCCAGCGCTGCGGACTCTGCGCCATAGGAAAGATTGCCATAGTAGATGGTGTTCAGATACATTTCCAAAATCTGGTCCTTTGAATAAAGGTTCGCCATGCGGACAGCATAGAGAATCTCCAGAATTTTTTCCGAGTATCCGCGCTGGGTCGTGTAACCGAGCAGGTTGCGGACAAGTTGCTGAGTTATCGTACTCGCTCCACTCACGATGCGCCCTTCCCTCACATTAAAAAAGACCGCACGGGCAATAGCCGCCACATCGATACCACCATGCTCATAGTACCTTATATCTTCAGCGGCCAGAGTCGCATTCACGAAGTTTTTTGGTATTTGGGAAAGTGGAATATAACTTTTTTTTCCGCCGGCGGGTTCAATCACTTCGTATAGCAGGAGCCCTTTTCTGTCGAATACCTTAATGGATCCCTGGGAGTGGATCCGGGTAAGGGTGTCGGGGAGCGGTAACACATATGCAATATACATATAGAAAGAGAAGGCGGTTCCCAGAACCGCCGCAAGACAGGCAAGGACAATAAATACCGCTGGGTGTTTTTTTCTGAATTCGCGCACGAAAGAAAATTTCATTGAGTGTTCTTCAAAATAATCGTATATATGTAACTAAATTATGAACAGAGTATTGCATTCCCGTTTTTATACTTCCGAATGAAAAATCAAAAGACCGAAAACGATTATACACCCTCCAAACCGACCATCGTGGTGATTTTTGGAGCCACCGGGGATCTGAGTATCCGGAAACTGATTCCTTCATTCTTCCGATTGTACTCTAAGGGGATGCTGCCGAATAACTTCAAGATCATGGCGTTTTCAAGGCGTCCGATGCAGGATGACGAGTACCGTGTATTTATCAAAAACGAGTTG
>JAYRRV010000157.1:0-15311 GCA_041909955.1 Candidatus Altimarinota bacterium | reverse complement strand
TTTAAGCCATAAGTAGACAGGAGTCCAGCCTGTTCCGGTAAAATCATGTCGAATCCGCGTCCAGACTTCGTTTTAAACGTAGACATTACCTTGTCGTGTCTACTTCCTGTCTATGGACAGGTCTATAGACAGACTTATAGGGCAAACTGTTATCCCTACCTTGTACTCACCGCGAGTCGCATAAATTCTAAAAAATAAAAATCTAAAATTTTAGAATTTTATATTTTATGCGCGCGGAAAAAGACACCCCTGGGTACGGCTTTGCTTATAGAAGCTGGATGAGTTTACTTTTTTTCGGTTTTGACTATAATTTCAGGTATTATGGCCGTCATGAAAAAAATAAAAACCACCTTCCTTTTGTTAACGCTCACCCTGAGTAGTGTTCCGTTCGTTTATGCGGCCGATCCTTTGGCGGCGTCAAGTTCCGGAAATGATTTCCTGACGAGGGGACAGGCGGTTCACCAGGTAGTGGAAACTTTTGATTTGCGGAAAAAAAATGAGAATTTTGTCACAGATTGCCTTCTTCACTTGGATGAATGCTTTTTTGTGTTCACGGCGATGACCCGTTATGACCAAGTGAGTCTGTACCCCATGCGGCTTTATCCGGATGTTACCGATGCCTATGCTTATACCGACGATATTCATCTCGCAACGATGCTCGGGCTTGTACACGGCAATATTGATGAAAAAAACAGCCCTTTTTACCCCCGAGCCTATATGACCCGCATTCATGCGCTCAAAGTGATTCTGGGGGCCGCTGAGCTTATGGACTGGCGAGAAAAATTTGAGATGGTGCGGGATCTGGGGAATGAAGACGCTTTGCGAGACCAGAAAAGCATCTTTGCCGATGTCACGGGGTATCCCGACGACTTCTGGTGGTACCCAAGATATGTGAATTTTGCCCTTGATAAAGGGATCATTGATGCGGGAGAATACTTCCGCCCGGATGAACCGATTACGGCCGATGAGTATCAGGACATGCTTCAGCGGGCTTTGAAGGAATCTGTACTCTTCCATGATCAACAAGCTCAGTCACGAAGAAATTCAAGCCAGCAAACCGCAGGTTGAAGAAGTGCGGCGAAAGCCGCGCATGCCCCTGTACGTCGTTCTGGACAATATCCGGAGTATTTATAATGTTGGAGCCATGTTCCGTACCTGCGATGCGGTTTTGGCGGAAAAAATGTTTTTATGTGGAATCACCGGCCATCCTCCGAGAAAAGACATCGACAAGGTCGCGTTAGGGGCGGTGGAAGTGGTCCCGTGGGAGTACCAGCCGTCCGTGGCGGAAACACTCGTTAAACTCAAAGAAAACGGTGTCAAAATATGCGCTCTGGAACTCACAAAACAGAGCTTCCACTATCATGAGGTCAATTATGAGTTCCCGTTGGCTCTCGTCGTTGGTAATGAGGTTACCGGTATCAGCGACGAGGCTATGCAGTATGTGGATTTTGCTGTAGATATTCCAATGCTGGGACGCGCAAATTCACTCAACGTGGCGACGGCGTTGGGGATTGTCGCCTATGAAATGCTGTATCAGTTTCATTTATGCTGAAATTAGAGTTGGAAAATCGGGTGAGATCATTTTCCGGATCAAAAAAACTTTTTGAATCGTGTTTGAAAAAGGCGGAAAAGGTATTGATCAAGATACCGAAATTCAGAAACACTCTCGATGGAACCGTCATGCTGACCATGACCGGCGACAAAGAAATCCACGCGCTGAACCGTGAATACCGCGGCGCGGACAAGCCAACGGATGTCCTTTCCTTCAGCTATTTCGGGGAGGAACGTTTCCCCGGCGACGACGTGGTGGGGGAGGTAGTCATTTCCGTCCCGACTGCGAAAAAACAGGCCAGGGATCATAAAAAAACGCTCAATGAGGAGCTGCAATTTTTGTTCATCCACGGCTTGCTCCACGTGCTCGGTTTTGACCACATCAAAAAATCTGAACGCAAAATCATGTTTGATCTCCAGGATGCCGTGGTAGGAAATGACACCTGGCGTGCCATAGCGGATGCCGAGGCGGAAGAGGCTTATTAGAGCTCTTTAAAGGCGCTCGGAGCTATGTCGATCCGAAGGCTTTCCTTTGCCGAACGGGCTTTTACTTTTTCCTCGGCTTCAAGGTCTTTGATGATGATCCGATCTTTTTTGATTTCCAGAATGTCGCCCCTCGCGATGATTTTTTCATCGAAGGGAAACAGTCCGAAAATATTTTTTGCGACGGCCAGTTTGTTCATGACAAAGAGCTTCGGGTTCAGGCCTATGTCATACACTTTTCCCACATATGTCCCTTTTTTGGTGTAGACCTTGTTGCGCATGATCGGGATGCCCTTCTTGAGCACTTCCTGCACTTTGATGATTTCGTTCGTTTCCAGAATATCCTCTTCGTCCTGGATGAAAATATTGTCCTGCCAGAAAATGACGTCCGACGGCGCCACCACGTACCGTCCACGTGGAGCCAGCAAAAATCCCGTGACAACGCCCGTTTCCGGTTCAATCACTATTTCAATGATCCGTCCCGCAATCATGCCTGATGCGGTGAGCACCGGTGAGCCGATGGTTTGGGTGTAGTAGCGGTCCATGGCTTCAGTATACTTGAATTATTCCTCCCAAGAAAATGTGTACAGCAAAACGACCGAGAGATCTCAACGGGGAGTCATCGATCGGTCGTTTGTGCCTTGCCTTCAGCCGGTCAGCTCTGCGAGAGCCTTGTACTCTTCGCGGACGGCATTCAGCTTTCGGATGCGCCGGGTATCGGTGAATTGCCCGGGATGGTTCAGATCAGCGATGAACTTCCTGATGATTTGAAGATGCTTGTTTACCCTTGTCTGGACTGATGAAACATATCTCCGGAGCAGGTGCAGCCAGAGGTCGGCGGCATAGACTTTGTTCCGGGGAGATATCTTGGCTTCCGTAAGGAGAAAGTAGTGCCAACCCCACTTGGAGGCCTTCCTGATGAGAAATCTCATGAGCCCCTGGGACATTCCGATGGACTCGTCGAGAAGGCGATAGACCGTTGTGTACAGTCTCAAGCCATCACCGGCTCGCTTGACGTACTCCCTGACGCTCGGTTCGAACTCCGGCGTCCTGCACATCATGATGATCCGTTCCACCGGGTCGGTGGGTTCGATTGTCGCCTTCGTCCTGATCTCGTTGAACTTCTTGACCGGGGTGGACTTTCTTTTCACCCTTCGTGCGCTCCTCATTAACCAGGCATAAGCCTTTTCCGTACGCTTCATCTCTTTCCTGATTTCCGACGGTCGCTTGTTCATACTTCACCTGATTGCCCTTTGCGCAGGCAAGGCATCTGAAGCCTTGTAGCCGTAGCACATCCGGATTCCCCGTGGGGTTCCGGAAGTGAATTGACGGAGGAAGGATTCAGATGGTTACCTGCAGTTTTTCAAGGATCGATTGTTGCTTATTTAGAGCCGTTCGATGGTCATGGATGCTACCATTACCCGCCGGTTTGTCAATGAATTGACTTTCGTGGGCGGTTCACCTATAGTTTTTGAGCTTTTCGGCGGATTTGAGCAAATTATCGGGGTGTAGCGTAGTTGGCTAGCGCGCCTGGTTTGGGACCAGGAGGTCGTAGGTTCGAATCCTATCACCCCGACCATTTTTATGATCATCCTCTATGCCTCCAGTGACTTTGAATTATGCCGCAATTTTGGTTTGCGGTCTTGCCTACATGGGAATCGGTGGAATCTGGTACGGCGGTCTTTTTGCCCAACCTTGGGCAAAAGCTGTCGGTATCGATCCGACCAATAAACATACGATGGAACAGATGAAGAAAAAATCTTTTCCGGCCATGCTTGGATCATTCCTCTGCAGTCTGGTGATGGCGTATGTTCTTTCGCATTTTGTAGATTATACCCTGGCAAAAACCGCCTGGGACGGGGCGGTCACCGGCTTCTGGATCTGGTTTGGATTTGTTGCCACCCTGATCCTTGTGAACGTTCTCTATCAGATGAGAACTCTTCGTTTGTGGTTGATTGATGCCAGCTTTATGCTTGTTGTTCTGACGGTTTTTGGTGCGATTCTTGCATCATGGGTCTAACCTTCATGACGCCGTTCCACGAACTCTTTTTTGTACCTGTGAGGTCAGCTGCATAATTCTGGGGTCGCGCAGTCCGGTTTCAATCTGCATGACGTATTCATCAAGTTTCTTTCCGGAAACTTCAACAAGTTTTTGAATTTTTTGGTCTTTGATTCCGGTCTGATATTTTTCCAGAGCCTGTCGTTTTTGCCTCAAATTGGTCAGGATTTCCTCTGATCTGCCGTTGATAAACCATACCGGATTTTTCATGGCATCATACGCATCACCAAAGAGTCCGTGGAGTGAATGAAGAAATCGTATCGCCATAAAAGCTTTGATATCTTCCTCGGCCCAGTCTTCAAAATATTCTTGATCATTATTTTCGGGGTCGTTCATATGAGCATTAACATAAGTGGGCAGTACCTTATCATTCTTTTAAATTTTGTCAATTTCCTGTTGACTCTTTTCATCCCGCGGAGGATAACTGAAGTGACAATCAGTAACCCTGACCGCAATGGAAGTCACGACTTCACAACAGTTTCGGGAGGCGGGGGAGCAGGCGAAGGATATCTTACGGCTGCAGGGGAACTCTTTGGATTTCAAAGGGAAGCGCTCTTTGGAGCTGGATGTTTTACGCGCAAGCAATCTTAGAAAGGTCGAGGAGGTGACGGGATTGAAATTTGATGTGTTTGAAAAAGCCGACCCGCATATTGGGGCGTTTATTACCGTGGCTGACCAAAAAACTTTTATGGCGGCTCACTCTCTGGACGATCTGGAATGGGCATTATTCGCGGGGAAACATGAACTTAAACACAAGCAGACGAAAGATTTTATGCAGGTCGGAAACAGCAAAATCACGGTGTTTTCTGATCAATATGATGTACTCGATCAAGAACTGCAGGATATGGGCATCGACATGAAAAGCATCAATTGGATCGAAGGGTTTACCGATTTGCTGACGGCAAGGGAGATAGGGAAAAAATCCACGAGTGGGTACGCGGATCATGAGGTTCCCGCCGCCGAAAAACTTGATGCGCTTTGTCTTGAAAAGACGGGAGCTTCGCTCGCGGAGGCTTTTAATGCCAATAATGTGCCGCTCTTTACGTCCATGCTGCGCGGGCTTTGCGAATCACTTATGATGGAAAAGGCGTATGACCATCTGGCAGGACAGGATCCTGAAATCGAGTCCATGCGCCCACAGGTCAAAGAGAAAATGAAAAATTATCGGCCGATCGTGCAAAGCCGGGAGGAAGCGGAAAAAGCCGTGAGCAAAATGATCGCAGAATGTGTTGCCCTTCAGCAAATTCGTCGCTATGTTGGTCTGGATGAAAACCTTTCAAGCGTACCAGCACCGGCCGGAATGCTTTCATGACGTTCCAGAAAGCCAGTGGAAAAACTGGATCTGGCAGCAGCAAAATGCCGTACGAAACCGTTTCGGTCTTCGGAAAATTTTTCCTCATTTTCCCGATGAGGGATTCCGGACGGCCGAGGAATGGGAAAAACGAGGCTTTCGTTTCATGATCACCCCGTACGTTGCCGCACTGGTACAAAAAGATGAAAAAGGAAATCCAATGGAAAACGATCCGGTCTGGATGCAGGTTTTCCCCCGCGTGAATGGCAACGTTCGCCCGGATGAATATTCGGAAAACAATGAAAACTGGGAAATTGAGGAGGAAATGATTTCACCCATTGCCCAGCATAAATACGATAATCGTGTACTTGTGATGACGGGCGATTCGTGCCTGGGATACTGCGTCTACTGTTTTCGTTCGCTGCAGTCCAATGCTCAAGCTGAGAAACACGGAGGACTACCCCACTGGAAGGAAACAATCGAGGCGATCCGTCAAAAACCGCAGGTGGAAGAGGTGATTTTGAGCGGGGGAGATCCTCTGCTTTTTGATAATGTGAAGGTAGAGGAGATGCTGGGCGATCTCCGGGGAATCGCACATGTGAAGGCGATCCGCATCCATACGAGGGCGTGGCTCCATAATCCTTACCGGATTGATGAGGGGTTGTGCGCACTTTTAAAAAAATACGAAGTGACGGAAATGGGCGTCCATACGGTGCATCCGCAGGAGATTACCGGTGATTTTGTTGCGGCCGTGGACCGTATTCGCCAGAGTGGTGCGCGGACGCTTTTGATGTGCGACACGCCACTTGTTCGAGGGATCAACGACGACGCGGAGATTCTCCATGAGCTGTTTATGAACCTGTATACAAGCGGTGTGAAGCCGTATTACCTGAGCCATAATATGCCGAACATTCCTTCCGCGGGAATGCAGAGGACGAGTGTGAAAGAGGGAGTACGTCTCCTGAACTCCTTGAAAAGGCATATATCCAACCCGGCGATTCCCGAATATATTCTGACCCACCGCACGGGAAAAAAGACCGTGCCGGAATGCGAAGAAGGGACGCCGGATTTTAGGTACGAGAAAGACCAAAACGGGTGGCCGATTGTCAGATTTAAGGACTGGAAAGGAAGCTGGGAAATGTATCTTGATGCACCGGAAAAGGTGGATTGATTCCGGATTCCCATGAAAAAGCATTGATCTTCTGTAATAATTTTACTATAGTGTCAATCCTCTGTTTTTTATGTTGTCACTATGGATGATGGAAAAGACTGGCCAGATGATCGTGATGAACGGACGATTTCCGGCATTTATGATATTCGGATAATGCAACCCTCTGAATCCCAGCGGAGCGAACGCATGGAGGTCGACGAGTACGTGAACAAGATGCGACGCATTCAGGAAGTCTATAACCGCAGGGCCGAGATCCGGAACAGTTTCCGTTCGTGGGTGGAAAAAAGTCCCCGGCTTTCAAAACTGTTCGGTCTTTCTGCGATTCCGCAGATGTCCGCGCAGAATATTCTTGATGAAGAAAAGGTCTGGCATGAACGGGTTTTGCGAAGACTGGCGAAGGAGGAGAGAGATGTCCATCCGGTAAGGACGCTTGCGCATGCCTCACGGTTTGCCAACATCCATGTCGACGAGCAGACCATGCAGCGTGAGGAGCGCGCAAAATACGGAGCCTCACAGATGAAGCGATATATTGATGTCCACCAGTACCGCGATGCCAGAAAGGTTCATGAAAAATGCCTTCAACGGGCATCAGGTAAGGATGAGAATGAATCCGTCATGGCCGCCGATGGTTTTGTGGCGGTGGACGGTGTCCGCAAATGCCTGATAGAGGGTGACGCGGATCATATTGTGGCAGCCGTTCTGGAGCTTGGCGCCGTTGGGAACATTTGCCCGACGGATTTTGACGATCTTCCGATTGAGGTTCTGAGGAATCCAAAAATTCTTGAGGCGGTCACCACAAAACTCGGTGAATATCTGGGGAGACACCCGAAGTTTTATGAACAGGTGCGGAATTATTTCGTAAAAACCGGATTACTGGAAAAGGAGGCCGCAGACCGTTCTCCGGCTGTGATAGCATCGGCTAAAAAAGTTTTGGACGGGGCGATGTTTGAGCACCCGACCGTGTTCGCCAAATTCCGCGACATGATGGATGAAATGGGAATCATCACCATTGCGGAGGCGAACGGTTTACCTTCCATCAAGGCCAAGGCAATGAGTTTGCTTGAACACAACATGGCGGCTTCGCCCGATATGTATCTGGCCGTTCGCGACAAACTTGCGACTCTGGGAATCGTGAACCCCAAAGAGTGCGATGAAGATCCCGAAATCCAGAAAAGGTTCCTGGGACACCTGTTGTGCTGGAAAGATTTGAAGCTTGTCATGTTCGGAAAATTCCGTTTTCACTGGGCAAAAAAAGGGCTTATTGAACCGGATATCAAAAAACTCGACATTGGTGCGATCGAGGCAAAGCAGTTGGTGTACGAAAAGGGCGGGTCATTTAGGGATGAAAGTTTTTTTGATGTTCCACACGGAGAACAGGGTGATCACGCCTGCGCGGTGTTTCAGAGGGAGCTTGCCCGAGTGGATCAAATACTGAACAGCGCTCCGAATATTGAGTACCAGGCCATTGAGAGAGTCGTCGGCAATGCCGTGGATTACTATTCTCAGTTCATGGAGGAATACCCCCAGGTCGGGGATCCCCGCAGGGCTTTACAGGAACTCCAGTTGAAGTAAAGTGACCTCATGAGTGTACAACCAACCATTGCGGTTTTGGGCGGCGGTGCCGCGGGCATGATGGCCGCGATCGGAGCCGGGGCGGGGTTTGAGAATAGTAGAATGGAGGATGGTGGACGGGTTTTGCTTTTTGAAAAAAACAAATATCTGGGCGCGAAAGTTCTTATCAGCGGGGGCGGCCGGTGCAACGTGACGACCGGAATTTTTGACGTGAAAAAACTGCTGGAAAACTATCCGCGCGGCGCGAAATTCCTGATGAGCGCGATGTTCAGATTCCCTCCGGAAAAGGTGAAGGAGTGGTTTGAAACGCATGGCGTTCCTTTGAAAACCGAAGAGGATCTCAGGATTTTTCCGGTTTCCAACAACGGCAAGGACGTGGTTGGTGCTCTGGAAAATGAACTCCACCGGCTTGCGGTGGAAATTCACATAAACGCCAATGTTCTGTATGTGACCAGAGATGAAGGTGCGGGGAAATTTTGTATAACACTGAAAGATGGAAGTGTTTTTGAGGCCGACGCCATTGTTCTTACGACGGGAGGAAACGCCTACAGTCATACCGGATCCACGGGCGACGGATATGCGTTTTCCAAACATCTGGGACATACCGTCACTCCGCTTTCGCCCTCGTTAAACTCGTTTGTGGTACGTGAGCCGTGGGTGAAAAAGCTGGCGGGGGTTTCGTTTGAGAAGGCCGGGCTTACCCTCAAAAGTTTTGACGGAAAACGCGAATACCGGCGCACCGGACCCGGGGTGTTCACCCACCACGGCGTGAGCGGTCCTGCCGTTTTTGCCATGTCCGCCCAGGCAACGCATGAAAAATATGACCGTGCGGAGCCGATGGAGCTGCGGGTGAGTTTTTTTCCGGACGAAACCGAAGAAAAGCTGGCGAAACGTTTCCAGACGATGGCGGACGGGCACGGGAAAAAGACTTTGCTCAATTTTCTGGATATGTTCTTACCCAGGTCCGTCTGTGAAGTGATGCTTGAGGTTTTACAGGCCGATCCGGGCATGCAAACGGGGCGACTACCCAAAACTGTGCGTGCAGCGCTATTACGCCAAATGACGGGGCTGCGGTTCGAGATTGTGGGACGCGGGGCGGGGGAGGAGTTCGTAACGGCTGGCGGAGTGGCTTTGGACGAGGTGAATACGAATACCATGGAATCGAAAAAATGCCCGGGGCTGTATTTTGCCGGAGAGATTCTGGATATCGACGGGTTTACGGGCGGATTTAATTTACAGGCGTCCTGGGCTACGGGAAGGCTGGCCGGGGAGAACGCGGCGAAAAAGCTTGCGTAGGGAAACTTGGTTATTAGAGCTTGGCCGGCGCGTACGAACGAACGTGCGCGCCGAGCCTCGCCGAACTTCACGAAGAGAAAGGTAAGGAATTGACCTCCGCGCGGGGTCGGGACCTGCCCGGCCCCGCGCGGGATCTGTTGCGGACGACTGAGAGTCTCCTTCGCGGGAACCGCGAGGATCAGGCGACGGCGGGCGGCACGTTCTTGCCGCTGAAGCCACCGACCTTCCCGAGCGACTCGACGATGCCGGCCGGGAGATTCGCGATGTCGGCGTTCTGCCGGAGCATGGACTCGAGCGTCTTCACGAGCGTCTGCGCGGTGAGCTTGTTGTCGATCGCGCTCCCGATGATCGTGTTGAACGCGTTCGTCTCGACCGAGCCGACGGTGCCGAACTCCTCACGCATGAGCTCCGCGGCGGTCTTGCGATTGGTGCCGTCGCTGTTGAGCTGGATCGAGGTGAGGGTAGCGGCCGTGATGAGGGTGAGGAGGCCGTCGGCGCTGATGATGGCCGTAGTGGGGCTGTCGCCGAAGATCGAGGTCTGCTCCTTGTCGAGGATCTTGGGCGCGCCGATGGCGTAGGCGGCGTTGAAGATGATGCCCCAGGCCCTGCCTACGGGCGTGATGCCGATGCCCACGCGTGCGAGGTAGGCGACGGCGTTGTCCACCTTCTTGGCCTGCTCGGTGCCCTTGATCTCGGAGATCGCGTTCTGGATCGCGGGATCGTCAAGGCCGAGCGAGATGGCGGCGGCGATGAGACCGATGTTCTGCGTGAGGATCTTGCCGTTGATCCCGATGGCAGTGCGGATGGTCTCACCGAGCACGACGCCGGGGGCGATGGTGGGGATGACGTTGGCCTTCTTGAACTTCACGGTACGGATGCTGATCTTGGTCTGTTTGCCGGGCTGCATGATCGTGAACCTTTCGGACACAAACGAGAACCCACGGGAAACCCGTGGAGGTGATAACGGGAAACATTCCCGAGAGCACCGGCAAAAGATGAAATATTGCCGCGCTGCGCTACGTCGGCTCGCAGACATGATGTTTCATCCCTTACTGGTGCCTTCGGTATCTGTTTTCCGGATGCTGCAGAAATTTTCTTTGCCCTCCCTTTCTTTCCCTTGCGGGGATGACGGGAAGCAAAGTCCAAATACCTTTTCTTTGAATGTGAAAGAACGGCTGCGAGATTTGGTGTTTCACGCAAATACATGCGGAACAGCGCAAAAAACACACGAATGGTATTCAAGCCGAATACTATTAGGCAGTCAAGATTAATATGGCTCAGCCAAAGATATAAGTTGGCGCAAAATAGGGTGAACTCGACAATACATTGACTTTTTTCTATTTTATGGTATTATCTCGGTGTATTTTATATATTTTATTTATATATGAAGAGTAAATTTGAAAATTTATTGGGAGCGGCAGGAATGGCTTTAGCTTTATCAAGCACTGCACCGAATGTTGAAGCACAGGAACCGCCTAAAAATACCGCTGAACAAAAATGTGAAAAAGGAGTTCGACTTATCCAGGATGAAACCGGCGGACTTGCGCTGAAGGTGACTTGGGATTGCCCTGATGCTGGCACCGTTCAACCTACGGCCACCGTATCTGCACAACCTGCACCTACAGTATCAGCAAAACCGGCTCCAACAGTATCTGTAAAACCTGCGGTTTCAGTTTCACCTGTCACAGAAAATGTTCCGCCATCAAAAGAAAAGAGTCCTGAAGCCAGTGATAACCGTACGGTTAAAAAGGTTGTTGTATTCTCTGCTTTAGGGGCACTCGTTGCGGCAGCGGCAATGTTTTTGAAGAAGGAGTTTGACAGGTACCAGGAGGAAAAAAAGGCCCATGAGGAAAAGCAAAAAAGACATTCTGATTCTGCTGCGGGAGCAAAACAGAGCACTCAAGAACCCGTCCGCCCAGCACCTCAACGGTCTCCCGAGGAGTTACTGGCTCAAAAGAGGAAATGGGAGGAAGAAGCTAGAATTTATAAGGAAAAGCAAAATGCACTTCGCGCACAAGAAAGAGCAGTTTGGCAGAAAAACATTGACCAGATTCTTTTGGGTGACAACCTTGAGAAGTTGGTGAGGAAACATCTTGCGGACACTCATCAAAACTCTTACCCGGGGCAAGGCTTAAGTTATTATAAACCGAGTGAAGATGATTTGCTCGAGCTTATTTCCCTTACGCGTGACATGCTCAGTGACCCGCGTTTTGAAGCAGCATATTATGGCCCAGGAAAGGAGAATGGCATGAAGGAATGGTCTTTGACTCCAATGTATGAGGGAGTCAGAGATTGTGCCAAACATTCTAAGGTCTCTTCGAACTATGATGATTATCCCCAGTTAAGCTACGGATATCTTGGCAATGCCGATACCGTGAAGATTGTTTATCGCTTGGGAGGGCAAGATTACTTCAGCCGGATTACAGAAATGAGCATGGGCCTTGAAATGGGCAGAGAGACCGCAGAAAAAGTTTTAGATGCCATCCGAAAAAAACCTTTGATGGTCATGGGAGGTCTTAGACAGATCTTGCTGCTCGTACATCGAACCGGAGACCGAAGAGATGCAGGTTGGAATGATGTAGATCTTTTCTCTGTCCCCAAATGGGGAGAAAGCTCGGATTTCTGTAAATTTATCAAGTAGTTCGTGGTTGCGAGTTTGGACTCGGGCGCTCTTTCCTAATCATCGCCCCGACCGGAGTTTCTTCCGGGAGTTCGATGAGTACGTGGTCTTTTTGTCCCGGGTGGATCGTCGGGATTTCATGGCCGTCCATTGTGTACATTTTTTCTATCTTGAGCCCGTCGCTTTGTGCCGGTGAAATAAGTTCGCATTGTTCCGGCGCGTCCACGCGGCCTTTTACTTCGATTTCAAAAAGTTTGCGGTGGCCGCGGCCCTGGATTTCTTTTTCATGGACCGCGCGGACAACACCCACAAATTCGTGTGTCTGGTGGCTGTAGTTTTTTTCGTATTCCTGGGCTTTTTCACGTGGGTTGGCCATCAAGAATCCCGGAATGAATCCGCGGTTGGATGTTTTGGCGAGTTCTTTGATGTATTCCGGATTGAACGGTTTTCCGGCCTCCATGTCGTCGATGGCCTGGCGGTAAATTTTGGCGACCGTGGCGACGTAGAAAATGGTTTTGTTGCGTCCTTCCACCTTAAAACTGCAGACTCCCGCGTCCTTGAGTTCCTTGAGATATTCAATAAGACAGTTGTCGCGCGAGTTCATGATGTAGCTGCCGTGTTCGTCTTCGTCGATGTTCATGAACTGGCCCGGGCGGGTGACTTCCTCAAGGTAATAATCGCCGTCCAGCTGCTTGTATCCACGGTTTCCGGCCTCCTCCGGTGTAATTTCATTTTTGGATTCTGCTTTATACACTTTGTATTCCCAGCGGCAGCTGTGCGAACATGTTCCCTGGTTGGCGTCGCGATAGCTAAAATAGTTGGAGAGCAAACAACGGCCTGAGTAGGCCATGCAGATGGAGCCGTGGACGAAAAATTCGAGTTCCAGATCAGGGTTCATTTCGTGAATGCCGCGGACTTCGTTGAGGGAAATTTCCCGGGAAAGAATGACGCGTTCGATGCCCTGTTTGTGCCAGAATTTTGCCGAAGCCCAGTTCACGTTATTGGCCTGTACGGAAAGGTGAATCGGGATTTCCGGGGCGATCTCCTTGCTGAGCATGATGACCCCCGGGTCGGCCATGATAAAGGCATCCGGCTTGAGTTCCGCCAATGGTCTCAGTGCGTTTTTCAGCGCCGGGAGTTTGTAGTTGTGGGGGAAAATATTGACCGTGAGGTAGATTTTCTTGCCCAGTGATTTGGTGTATTCCACGGCATCTTTCACGCTGTTGATGTTGAACATCTGCTCATGCGCGCGCAGCGAAAACATGGGTACGCCCGCGTACACCGCATCGGCGCCGTACTGGAACGCGGTCTTGAGTTTTTCCATGTCGCCCGCGGGCATGAGAAGTTCGGGTTTCATTCGGGTGGTTCGCGAAAAGAATGGCTTAGCTGTGAGGCCAGTATAGGGGTGGACGAAGAAGTGTCAACCTTAAAAGTTCCTTCATTAAAGACTATTTCTTTCCGGATAACGCCTTTTGAAGGGCAGACTGCACCTCCATTTTTCTGCAGACCGCTTCATTGACATTTTTGCCTGACACGGTACCATCGGAATCCAGTCATTTCTTTGATACCTATGACCCTTCCTGAAGATCCATCCCGATTGGTTCCAACAGAGCACATTGAACAGACCCGAAAGCCGCTCGACGTATTTCTCGATGACGTTCAACAAAATATTGGCATCCTTCGCAGCCGGCTCCGCCAGCAGGTGCATCACACGCTCCACGATTTACCCGGTATGAATTCGACCTTTACCGGAGATGCCTATGTTGATTCCGTTGGAACCATCGTGCGTTTCCGCCGAGGGGAAAGCGATTTTTTCTACACTCCCCACGCCACAGATATGAGAAAAAATACGCTGGACCGGTTGGCTTTTCCCAGGAAAAAATTTTTTGACGGTGTCGCAGCGCAGGTACCTCAAATTTCCCGTGTGCTCAACATCGGTGCCGGGGGAGATGTCGCACCGATAGAAAGTTTCCGTGATGCGGGTCATGAAATTATTTCCACGGACATGGCTGAAGACACGATACGGATGTTGCGCTCACGAACCGGAATGCCCGCTTTTGCCTGTGATTTGGCCAATATCGACCGTGTTCTTGAACCTGATTCGGTTGATGTCGTTATCGGTAATTCCACCCTGGGGTACCTTGATCCTTCCAAGATGAAAAAAGTTGTGGAGAATCTCGTGAAGATTATGAAACATGGCGGGGTTTTCAGTTTTGATCTCATGCCGCACCCCCATTATTTTGAACTTCTGGATGAGAAAAAAGAGCGGACCATCGTGAACAACAGTGCTCCCGATCCGTACAAACTTCTGGAGTTTATTGAACAATACGGTCCTGAAAATGGCGTCAGCGCCATGTCTTATTATTCTTACTATCGGAGTATTGCGATCAACTTGGCTGTCGTGGATCTGTTGAAAAAAGAGTTTGAAAGTCATGGACTGCAATGTACGACCGGAAGCCAACATTTCACCGGAGAAGAAGGGATGAAAACTCCATGTCTCACCCTGCGTGTTACCAAAGACCGCCCTGAACTTCTGGAGCCGCTGGAGGGGGAACGTTTGTATGACGACTCCCTGGATCAGCTGCGGAATGAGACAAAGGATGGAAAGCCATACCTTTTGTTAGGGTCTCTGGACCGTGTAAGCGGGGAGAAACTGGCGAAAGTGTTTCACATTCGCTGTGACCGTAGAAGTGCTCCATGGCTGGTTGCTCAACACATTGCAAACACGCAGGATCTTTCTTCTTTTCCTGATGCCATCAAAAATGAAGTTATTGAGAAAATGAACCCGGGGACTTATGCGACGAACATCCGTCCGTACGTGGAAGGAAAAGAGTTTGTTGAACCTAAACCTTTACCTTCCCACATTGCTGCGGACCAGGTTTTCCATAAACTGGTGATCCACGGAGAAGCGCCATTTGGCCCAGAAGAGGCAGACCGGCGTATTGATGCCGCCTATGCTGCCCAAGAACTGAAACACCGCGACCAGGCCGAACGGGAACGACAGAGACAATTATTGGAAAAGCAAAAAGAGCGCCGTGCCAAAGAGAAGGCGAAGAAAAAGCAAAACCGCAGATAATCGCTATTTCTTCAAATACTCCGCCAGGGCTTTGAGCGCTGCAATAAGTTCTTCCGGTTTGGCGCCGAACGAGGTGCGGACGTAGCCCGGTTTGCCGAAAGCGGTCCCCGGAACCATGGCCACGTTGCCCTCTTCCAGTACGCGTTCGCAGAATTTGACGTCGTCGTAGAAGTCTTTGCCGAAAGCTTTCAT
>JAYRRV010000156.1:0-8188 GCA_041909955.1 Candidatus Altimarinota bacterium | reverse complement strand
GGAGAATTCGGAGGTGAAAAACTTACGCCCGAAAGAAAGAGGGAAGTCATCATGATGCTTGCGGACAAAGCAATAGACGAACTGGCTCCTGCAAAAAAGCAAGTTGGGGCATTGACCTCAGTTCCGGAGATTTTTTCCGCTATACCCGGTCCCGAAATGGACATGCTCAATACGGCCCTTGAAGATGCCGCCAAGCTGAAGCTGTACTATGAAACACAGGATTTTGCGAAACAGGAAAAATACGCCAATTACTTTATTTTTCTGGAGGACACCGGTGAAGTTCAAGTAACCGAAGAGTTCAAGAAACTCCCGGAGGAGGAACAGGCGAAGCTCTTACTTGACCTGAAGGGCGTAAAAATGAGGATCATGGACGACATCGGCGAAAGGTGCGCCACGGGCGAGGAGGAAAAAAGATTTTTCAACGGAAAAACGAAGATGGCAGCGGGAGAGCTGTCTTTCGCAAAAGATGATTTTCTCGCATACCTTAAATTTCTTGAAGGAAAAGGGGGGAAAAGTCCGGATGAAATCGCACGTCAGGCCGAATGCAAGGAATACCTCAAACAGATCGCTAAAATGGATCTGGCCCTGGCTCGTCAAAAGTTGAATCTGATGCGGGAAAGCCTTCAGGGTCGAGTGACCCAGATGACAAACCCCGGAGTGTACGACGTCGGTGTCCACTTCATGGTCGCCAAAATAAATCTCGATCAGATGGATGCCGTCCTCAAAATAGCCGAAAACGACATCGAACGCGGACTCTCTCACAGCATAGAGGAAGTGACCGAAAAATTGAGAGCAATGGACTCCAAAAGCCTAGGACCTTACGGAGATGCCGCGGCTTTAAGAAACTGGCAGAAATCTTTTGAAAAACCAGGATATGAATACGATTTTTTCGACCCAATCACCGGGAAAGAACAGCATGTTGTTGTTCCCGCTGAACAGCATGCAATATTTGACGTCCTTCAGACGCAATGTGATTTGAGCTCGGAAAAAGATCCCCGGAAAAGGGAGGAAAAAATACTGGCCCTCGCAAAAGAAGCGCGAGAAATGGGTCTTCCCGCCCTCGCACGCCACTATTATGACCAATATTTCGCAAAGGAGATTGAACAGAAAACCAAGGAAATAGACAAGGCGGAGTTTACCGCACAGATGAGGCAAAATACGGATCTGCTGGAACAGCTGCGAACGAGAATGGAAGCACTAAAACCAGAACTCCAAAAACAGCTTACCCTGGAGTGGACCTATAAGTTTTTTCCGGATGGAATAACCGCCCAACGTCAAAAAGAGCTTGATGAAGCGGGAATAACGTTTGGAGGGGAATTGGACAAAATCATGAACATCGAACGGGAAAAAGCATTCACTTCGATCGTTGACCAGGAATATCTGAAGGTTGTGAAAACCGCCGTCCATCATGATTACAAAGTTTCGGACATGTCACAAATATCCTTGGAACGTGGCGTTGAAACAGGAAGATACCCGCCCGGCTCAAAAGGGTATCGCGTCCACCAATGGAACGAGGCATATGGCGACTGGGCCATAAACCTCGAAAATTTTGACAAAAAATGGTACGAGAAATGGAGATTTACCGATGAAGAATGGAATCATGCTAAACCGATGATCATCATTGAAATAGCCGCATTATTCGCGAGCGCCGGAGTAAGCAGCCTGGCCGCAAGGGCGGTCGTCGGTGAGGCGGTCGTCAAGCGCCTTATTGCAAACGGGGTGACGGATCTGGCCATCAGCGAGGCCTGTAAAAAAGGAACGGCGCACTTCGCGATGCTCGTGGTGAAGGAACTTGGATTCAAGGAGGCATTGACGTACGGTTTGGGACATTTTATCGTTGATAACGGAGTGTACACCATAGTAAAGGGGGCGATCGACGAAACCTACAAACCCGGAAGTCCGGTCTACACCAACCCAGCGGAATTTTTCAAAAGATTCGGAATGAACTGCCTGCTCACCGGTCCGATGTTGGCAATGAGCGGGACCAGACTCATGGCGGGGCCGGCGACATCCGCATTCGCAAAAATTGGAAAGCAGCTGGAGAAAGTGAAGGACACGCTCACTCCGCAGCAACTCATGGCTCTTTCTTTCAGGGCAAGCTCCGGAAAGGAAATATCCATGATAGAATTTCAAAAGATTCTGGCAGACTCCATCATATTTTAACCCTATGGACAACAACGCACTGCTTTCGGGGAACATTCACGGTGACGCAAAGATCTGGTATGTCGGGGTGTTTTTTGCTCTTGCCGGAGCCATCATGGGGTTGTTGATTCCGCGAATCATTACACCGGTCCCGGGCCCGCAGGACATTCTGACGACCGGAAAAGTTGTTGAATATGCCTACGACGAGGACGACGCCAAAGCGGAAATCTACACCTACAACACCACCGGCGGCGAGCGCCGCTCCCAGAACGGTATCTGGTCCAGCAGCCCCGCCTACAAAATCGGCGACTCCATCGAGGTCTATTACTCGGAAAACAACCCGGCTCAATCATGGATAAAAAACGACAAAAACCTGATCATCGTCAATTACATCCTTCAGGGCCTGGGAATCTATTTTGCATTCCTCGGACTCGGAACCATTACTCTCAAGCTCCGGGGATCGGAAAACGTGAAAATAGAAGTATTGATCGGAGCCCTGGCAGCCCTCAGTTATGGGATTCCAGCCGTTTCGGCTCTTCCGATTATTTACTACGCATTCCTCACCCGCCCGAACATTCTCTTTGAGAGCTCGGTAACAGCCCTGCCGATGGAAACACTGGTTATCGGAGCGGTATTCACAGTCACCGGCATGATGGATCTTGTCGCCACCTTTTTTATGCTGCGGCACTTTAAAAAAACCGGTTCGAATACGGTGATCATAAAAAACTAAAATGGTGCCGAGACTCAGAATCGAACTGAGGACGCCAGGTTCTTCAGACCTGCGCTCTACCACTGAGCTATCCCGGCACGGAACGCGAAAATTGCAGAGAAAAAGTTACCCGAAACCGATAAAAAGATCAATCCGAGTTTTGAGATACAAAAAATAGTCCTTAAGGGGTATTGACAGATACATGGGTTATGGGGTACAATTATGTGAAATAATGATTTTTGAAAACTAGTTGTGTGTTGCGCGACCCCGAAATTCAGCGCACACAAAACCCTCAATCCCGGGAGAAACCTGCCTGAAACATTGCTACTGCAAGTCCCACCACTTCAGTTTTAACGTCTTAGGCAGATTCCTCCTGAGTTTGCAGGGATCGGATCGTTTGGACAGTTCCCCCAGAACTTGCCCCGACGCCTCGCTTCGCCGCTTGATGGGCTTGGAGATCAAGTGCTTTAGGCGGGAGACCGAATGGAGTGTTTCGACACCATGAAGTTTTTTTCCATCGCTTCGGCTTTGGATCAAACTTTATTCGCCGACACATTTCGGACAATGGTTATGGCCTTAACTCCGGTTATCGCTGTTCATTTCCACGGAAGAACCTTATCGCTTCTTTTGGGTTCGATATTCGATCCTTCTCTCAGGGGTTAAAACAAAAACCGAGCGCACGGCGCTCCAAAAACAAAGATCTTTAAAAACAAAAAACGCTTTCCGACTCCGCCATGGCGGAGTGCAAAGATAGGGAGAAAGCTGCCAGAGACCTTGAGTATTGTCATCGGTTGTAGCAATATAGTCGGTTCCATGCTCAGGATCCTTGGCAGCTTCCTCCTTAGGCTTTGCGTCGTGGAGAGTAAAACCGCGTCTAAGAGTCCCCCAGGTTCTTAGCGTGCTTATCTTTTTCGTTCGGCGGGTTAAAAGACCGGACTGTAGAAAGAAGAGATTGTGCTTCGTTTGTCGACGCCTCTTGTTTTGTTCGGTAGGCTTCGGTCTACTGTTCAAGCGATATGTGCCGGTAAATGAGAGAGGTACTGTCTTATTCCAGTGATGGGATAAGGTAAGTGACTACCAAGGAAACCAATACTTTCCGCGGTGCTCAGATGTTTGAAATTTGCCTCGTGAAGTTTAAGGGGGACTGAAGAAATTTTCTTCGGTCCGCGATCCTTAAAAAAAAGTCATCGAGTCAAAGGGGGAGAGAGCTGTCTTCGGACTGGGCTTTGGTCAGTTTATTTTGACCCTCAGTCCTCAAGACAGCTCCCTCCCTCGATTTTCTCGGAATCTCATGGTCGGTAACACTCGCGCCCAGCAACATGTTCCCGTGTTTGTCTTTACTTGATGGGTTTTGAAGTCATGCAAAGAGCAGATACCTAACGTTTCGTCCTAACCGGCACTCACATGTAATTGTTCGTAGCACCTTATACTTGTTACGGTTAGTATCTTGAGGTTTCAGAAGTTCGGGGGAGGACTGAAATAATAAATATCCCGTAGCGGTTTGACTGCAGACGGGATTTTTGAATCTATTTTTGGAAGACAATTCGGGGAGAAAGAAAGCAGGATCTCCGCTACAATTAGCCAAAATTTCCATTACATCCCTTGGGGTTCCATATCCCGAGGTTTTTTGAATGTGCCTCGTCCTGCGCTTTCGTCAGCTGGTCCTGTTTTTGGTATTTTTGAGCAGGATCCAGGTACTGCTTGGCCAGACCTTCCATGATGATTTTTTCGTTGAGAAGGTCGCCGTTTTTCAGATAGGCATACCGCAGATAACGTCCGCCCGGATCTTTGTCGGTCAACAGATCATCCCTGATGAGACGGACATCCTGGTTTTTGATGAAAAACTCTTCGGCGGTCAGGTGTTTGGCCTCGTCGTCAAAACACTGGGGGTATTTGTAAGGTCCGGTTTTTTCCGGGGCATCCACGCCGATCAACTGGACCTGCATGATCTTGTCGCCGTCTTTTACCAGCAGAGTGTCGGCATCCACCAGGTGGACGACCTTCGCGTAATGGAAAAAGAACGGGAAGATGACAGAGGTATAGAGTAGGTATACGGCTCCCACCATAACGGCGAGTGTCACGATTGGCTTGAGGATCTTCATACAAACGTTAAAAGAGGGGAGGATGGTACCATGCCGCCCTTGAAATGGGAAGTCGATTTTCTCCGGATACTTAGAGGTTTCTGGCCGAAAGGAAAGCCTTCCCGGCCGTTAAAATATCCCCGTGGTCAAAAGCCAGGGGTGGACAGTCGTCCAGGGGATACCATTCCGCTTTCGCGGCATCGTCGCCGCCCACGGCTTTCGCGGCGGCCTCCGGTTCCACAATGCCGATATACGCGATGGAAACAATGGTTCCGCGCGGATCCCTCCCGGGTCTGGAAAACACTCCCAGAAGCTGAAGATCCACATTACTGAGGGAAGTTTCTTCCCGCAGTTCGCGAGCCGCCGCCTGGTCACAACTCTCACCCCATTCCATAAAACCTCCCGGGAAGCACCATTTGCCCTTGAAAGGCTCATGTCCGCGCTCAACGAGTAAAACCCACCACTTGCCGCCTCGCTTGGTCAGGATCATATTGTCCGCGCCGAGCGTTGGCCGTTTTCCTTCCCTCCAGGGATCAAAAAGCGGGCCATCTTTCTCTGTAGTGGTGCCGTCATTCATGTGTTTTTCAGAATAAATTCGGTATTCCACATCTCCGCACCGAATTTACGGAGTTCCACCAGTGCCATCCTGCGGTTTTCCTCATTGATGGCCTTTACGGCGTCAACGGGGATGTAAACGTGGAATCCGGATTTCATAAGTTGAAGAACCAATGCCTCAAGCCCGAAATCAAGGGCGGCGCCGTAGACGACGCACGTCTTCATTCCCCCGGACTTCAGAACTTTGAGAAAATGCGGATTTTTATTTATATCGTACCCGTACTTTTCAAAAACCAGCTGCCGGTGTTTTTTAAGAAGCTTTTTGTACTGCGCGACGGAATAATGCTGGGATATTCCCTTCGCACCTGCGGCAAACGTCACCGCTCCCCGAACGGTGGTTTCCTTAATTTTTTTTGCGTCCCTGCTGCCGCGTTTGCAGTGTACCGGTAGCCCCGTGGAGGTTTTTGCTTCCTTCACCCCGCCGTCGTACACCTCAACCGGCGCCAGAATCGGCCACCCTTTTTTGACGGCATGCTTGGTTAACAGTTTAAGGTTTGCCCGCAGGGTCTCGGTATCAAGAAAAACACCGGTATTCTGCTTCTTGGAAGCCAAAATGCCCTGAGGTCCCACAATGCCCTCTTGCGTGTCCAGATCGATGAAATAGCAGGGAGAAATCATGCCCAAAGTGTACCACTCCGCACGAAAAAATGGTATAATGAAATGATGGCTCAAGAACCGAACAAATCGGCAAAACCACCCAAGAAACCAATTCCGGCCGCCAAGGACAAGTCGGGAGCCGGCGGCGACGAGCTGACCCAGGGCGCCCGTACCGCGCTTTTTGCCATGGGGGAAATAGCGCTTCTGGCTCTCCTCAAAGGGGTCGTGGGGTACAGCACCGGGATCGTGGTGCTCATGGCGGACGCGCTGAGCAGTTTTTCCGACATGCTCGGAGTTTTTGCCAGTTACATCGGCCTCAAAATGAGCCGGCGTCGCGCCGACAAGAAGTTCAAATACGGCTACTACAAAGCTGAAAGTTTCGCGGCGTTTCTGGCCTCGGTACTCATCATTTACCTGGGCATTGAAGTCTTTGTGGACAGTTTTAACAGACTCTTTGAGCTGGAGGTCGCCCATGACCACCTGTTGGCGCTGGCACAGGTCGCCGTTTCCATACTACTGTCGTTGCACCTGGCCTATTACCTGATCAGGACCGGGAAACGCATCAACTCACTTTCCCTTGTTAACAGCGGAAAAGAAAAGAAAAGCGATCTGATTTCGCAGATTGCCGTGGTCGCCGGAATAGCGGCAAGTTTCTTCCACATTCCCTACCTGGAAGGCATCATCGGGATGATCCTTTCCGGGCTGATCTTAAAAGTGGGGGCGGAAAGCGGAAAAGAGTCGCTATTCTTCCTGCTCGACTATTTTGACGATCAGGATCTGATGAAAAAAATTGAAAAAATACTTCAGACAAAATCAAGAATCGTCGGTAAAATCGCCAACATCCGGATGCGCAGGGCCGGAACATACATATTCGGCGAGGCGTTTGTGGAAATCAATCCTTATGTTGAGGCAAAGGACATTCGGAACGATCTCAAAAATCTCAAGGAGAGGATCATGAAACTGGACCGTCATTTTAAGGAGTTTTCAATTTTTTTTGAGGTGCCGTTGACCCGCGAAGTCAGGGTCGCCGTTCCCGTGCAAAACAATGACGGACTCCACTCCCGGATTGCGGCGACATTCGAGGAAACCCATTACTACATTTTTGTCGATGTGGTGGAGGGGAAAATCACCGGATACAACGCCAAACCTTTCGAATTCAAAACGTTTCAGTTCGTCGAAATGGCGGATTACCTCAAGAATGACAAGGTCAACATCGTGATCAACAACAACATGCACAGCCTGTTGTTCTATAATCTCCGGAGGCTCCACCACATCCTGATCTATCCGCATTTCAACAACGTGTCGGATGTGGAAAATACGATCAAACTTCTGGTCATCGACACCTAGAAACCTGTGGCTAGGAAGGGAGCGGCATTATTTTGACGACGGCCTTTTTCTTGGCCGAAACATTCAAAACCTTTTTGGTGATTTTTGGAGGGGTTTTGGCTGACTTCGGGACCAGTGCAAACTTTATAACCTCGTCAAAGGTCTTAACGCAGTGAATGGTGATATTCTTCAGAAGATGAGGAGGGATCTCTGCAAGATCCTTCTTGTTGCGGTCGGGGATGATAATATCCTTGATCTGGGCGCGTTTGGCGGCCAGAAGTTTTTCTTTCAACCCTCCAATGGGCAGAATACGGCCGGTGAGGGTAATTTCACCGGTCATGGCAACGTTGCGGCGAACCGGCTGATTGGTGAGGAGTGAGACAAGTGCGGTACTCATGGTAATTCCCGCTGAAGGTCCGTCTTTCGGGGTTGCACCCTCCGGAACGTGAACGTGGATATCGTATTTTTCAAAAAGTTCATCTTTTATTCCAAAATGGGCGGCATTGCTCCTGATAAAACTTAACGCCGTCCGCGCAGACTCTTCCATGACATCACCCAGGTTGCCGGTTAAAATTAAATTTTTACTTCCTTTCATAAGTGCGGCCTCGATGAAAATAATATCGCCGCCGAACGGGGTCCACGCAAGTCCGGTGGCAACTCCGACGACGTCCTTGTCTTCGGCCTTTTCATAATCGAATTTCTCGACGCCAAGGAATTC
>JAYRRV010000155.1:0-1532 GCA_041909955.1 Candidatus Altimarinota bacterium | reverse complement strand
TATGCGCCGGCGCCAGTGTGAAGGGGAGTCCCAGCCGGTGAAACGCATATGAATTTCAAAATTCCAAGGCGTCGTTCGGTTGGTTCGGCTTGCCCATGTATTTAACCTTGCAATCTGAAAAAAAAACTTATACAGTGCAGTCAGCTTGTATAAAATATGTATACAGCTCCTCATGCTTAAGCGGCTTTTTACCTCAAATACGCGCATAAAACTCCTCACACTCTTCCTTCTGAACCCGGACGAAGAGTACTTTATTCGTGAGCTCACACGCAGACTTGATGAACAAATTAATTCCATACGGCGAGAGCTGGATAACTTGAAAAAAATGGGCTTGTTAAAGAGCAAGGAAAAGAACCGAAAAAAGTACTATGTCGTGAATAAAAATTTTGTCGTCTTCCACGAACTCAAAAGTATTATCCTCAAAGCCATTGGTGACAAGGACGCACTGATCAAGAAAATCGCACAGATGGGAAACCTGGACCTGATGGTGCTTTCTGGGCTTTTTGTAGAAAAAGAAAGTCCCCTCGACCTCCTTTTGGTGGGAACGGTTGACCGCCAGGCTCTGGAGGATTACCTCAACAACGAGCTGGAAACCGAGCGTCCGGTCCGGTACTCCATTTTGACCCGGGACGACTACCTCTATCGCCGAAAGTGCAAGGATAAGTTTCTTCATGACCTCGTCGACGATACGGAAAACATTTTGGCGGTGAACCGGATCGAGTAACTTTTCGCACAAAACAGGCAAATTCCCTTGATTTTTCCTCTGTCAGTCCTTACACTACAAAGGCAAATTTTTAAGTATTAAAGCAATGACGCACCACTTACTGCAAGACATCGAAAAGAAGTTTGTGAAAAAACTTCCGGTCATCCGCCCAGGATATACCGTTAAAATAAGCCAAAAAATCCGCGAAGGTGAAAAAGAGCGCGTACAGATGTTCGAGGGACTGGTTCTGGGTTTCAACGCGGGCCGCGGAGCAAGCAAAATGATCAAAGTGCGCAAAATGGTTGAAGGCATCGGCGTTGAAAAAACATTCCCACTGTATTCCCCGTTGATTACGAAAATCGAAGTGACCAAGACCCCTAAAGTCCGCCGCGCGAAGCTCTTCTACATGCGTGAACTTGCAGGGAAGGCCACACGTCTCCGCACCCAGGTCGGTCTGGCCGCCAAAGATGAAAAGTATGGCAAAAAGAAGGCTGAATTGCTGGAAGGCATGGGCATTGACGCCTCTGCTGATGCCGCCGCTGCCACGGAAGCCCCGGCCGCGGAAGGAGAACAGATGGAACTGGTTATGGAGGCTCCGGCAACGGAAACCGCCGCTCCGGAAGCAGGTGCACCGGAAGCTGAGAAAAAGGCCTAGTAAGCACACCACCGATTCAAGATGATCGCAACAGAAATCCAGCCCCCGCGCTGGATTTTTTTGTGAACGGGCGCGTAAGCTGAACGGGAGTTGCCTCATTCCCGCTCAATGGCGTTTCTGCCCCTCAAGAAGCTGATCCCGGAACACGTGGAAGAACACCTGGTGTGCGGTTTG
>JAYRRV010000154.1:0-2506 GCA_041909955.1 Candidatus Altimarinota bacterium | reverse complement strand
GGTGATCGGCACAATCTCACCGTTCACATCGGCCTTCAGGGCGCGGTGTCCGACCTGTGTGTGCACCGAATACGCAAAATCGATGCACGTTGCGTCCTGCGGAAGATCAATGGGCTCACCCTTCGGAGTAAAGACGAAAATGCGGTCATGGAGAATATCCTCCTTCAGGTTGTCCAGAAACGACTCCTGGGGGCGCTGTCCTTTTTCCATTTCCCGGATCTTTTCCACCCAGTTTGAACGTTTGTCTTCGGTCATCGGGTGCTTGATTTTGCCCATCTGTTCAAAGAATCTTGTGGAAGTTCCGTATTCCGCCTCCAGATGCATCTGGTGCGTGCGGATCTGGAACTCCGTAACGACGCCTTTCAGTCCGAAAACGGTCGTGTGGAGGCTTTGATATCCATTTACCTTCGGCACGGAGATATAATCCTTGAACTTTCCGGGCTTCGGTTTAAAAAGGGTGTGCAAAACCCCCAGAACCTTGTAACAGTCCTCGCGCTCGGGGACCAGAATACGAAGGGCGATAAGGTCATCGAGTTCATCCATGCGCTTACCCTGGGCCACGATCTTCTTGTAAATGCCGTAGAGGTTCTTCTGGCGACCGTACACCACCGCTTTGATATTCGACTTTTCAAACTCCTGAAGAACAAGTTCGAGGGTTTCCTCCATAACCTTCTTGTTTTTGTCGCGGCTCCTCTGCATGCGGTCAAAAATACTTTCGTATTCATCCGGCATGAGATAGCGGAAACATAGGTCCTCAAGCTCGGATTTCAGCTCTTCGATTCCGAGCAGGTTTGCCACGGGTACAAAAATTTCCAGGGTTTCACGGGCGATGCGGGTGCGTTTTTCGGGCTTGTCGATATACTGAAGCGTACGCATGTTATGAAGACGGTCTGCGAGTTTGATCAAAATGATTCTCGGGTCCTCCGCGGTGTAGAGAAAAAGTTTTTTTATGGACTCAACCTGGCGCGTCGCCATGGCGTCGCGGTAATGTACCTTGGAAAGTTTTGTGACTCCGTTTACCAGAAACGCGACCTTCTTGCCGAATTTTCCCTCAATCTCCTCAATCGTATGGGGAGTGTCTTCGGGAACGTCGTGCATAAAAGCCGCCATAAGAGTATCCTCATCGGCGTGAAGTGAAATGAGAATTTTTACGGTCTCGACGGGATGAACGATATACGGTTTGTTCTCCTTGCGGAACTGCCCATCATGGGCCATGGCGGCAAAATAAAACGCCTCCCTGAATTTTTTTCCGTTGAAATGGGGGAGGTACCGTTGCACGTCACTTGCCATCGCCTCGACATCGAGGCCAAAATCTTTGCGGAGGGCTGTAATGAGAGCTTGTTTCTGTTCCATAAAGCTTCAGGTAAAATCCCTTGCTAGAGTGCATGAAGTATGGCATAAAAACATGGCTAAGTCAACTTTCAACGCATCTGAAAACCAATGCTATGACAAAGAAGAAAGTGCTTGTGGGAATGTCCGGCGGAGTCGACTCATCGGTGACCGCCTGCCTGCTCAAGGAGCAGGGTTATGACGTCATAGGCATCCATATGAAATTTTGGGTTGATCCGACGGTTTTCAGCGATGAGGAAAACCTCAAATTTCCGCAGAATAAATGCTGCACGCTGGAAGGGTTGACCAGAACCCGCCAGTTGGCGGCAAAAATCGGCATTCCCTTCTATGTGTTGAATTTTGAGGAAGCGTTCAAAACCGACGTGGTCGATTTTTTTGTGGAGGAGTACGGGAAAGGACAGACACCCAACCCTTGCATCGAATGCAACCGGAACGTGAAATTCGGACTATTTCTGCAGAAGATGAAGGAGCTTGGTGCCGATTACGTGGCAACAGGGCACTACGCCCGGAAAGTCACGGTCAAAAACCCCGACGGAACGGAGATCCACGAACTCTGGACCGCCAAAGATAATATGAAAGACCAGAGTTATTTTCTCTACGTCCTGACGCAGGAAAAACTCAAGCACATACTTTTTCCGCTCGGAGATTTCACGAAGTCGGAAGTGCGATCCATGGCGAAAAAATACGGTATCCCCGAGGTGAACGAACAGAAAGAAAGCCAGAATCTTTGCTTTTTTCCGGAAGGGAATCATGGCCCTTTCCTCAAACGCTACCTGGAATCCAGGCAGTTCGAACCCGGGCCGATCATCACGACGGAAGGCAGAACGATTGGTTCACATAAAGGTCTGCCGCTCTATACCATCGGTCAACGTAAGGGCTTGGAAATAGGAGGAATCAAGGGCATGGAAAACCAGGAGGGGAACCCCTGGTATGTGGTAAAACTCGATACCGGACGCAATGCTCTCATTGTGGGGAAAGCAGATGACCTTCTGGTGAAAAGCTGCAAAGCCCATGGACTGAATTTTATCGACGGCGGAAAAGTGGATGACGAACGCAGGTACCACGCAAGGATACGCTACAGATCGGTCTTACAGCCCGTAACCGTGCGGCCGGTAAACACCAAAAGACCAACGCTCGCGCTGGATTTCGACCTTCC
>JAYRRV010000153.1:0-8734 GCA_041909955.1 Candidatus Altimarinota bacterium | reverse complement strand
TGGTACGTGAGTGGCGCCGTGCCGGACGCGCTGACGCTGAACGTGGCCGTGCCGCCCTGATTGACCGTGAGGCTCTGCGGCTGCGTGGCGATGGACGGCGGCGACGGCGGCGGCGGGACGTAAACAAACTTCACCGCATCGGTAACACCACCGATGGCCGAAAGAGCCTGCTCAGTACTCACCACCGTAAAATCATCGTCTTCAGGGTCCTTTATCTTGTGCCTGACTCTCAAGGTTTTCCGCATTTCATCCATGACCTGAGAAACATAGTTGCTGTCATCAACCTTTGCGCTGATACGATTCACATGGTTGATGCCAAGCATGATCTTCTGGGAAGTGCTGATAGGGATATACACCTGCGCATCCAAATTCTGAAAAGCTACCGTACCCTTATATTCAAAATAGCCGATAACCCTGAACTTTTCATTATTGATCTTCACCATCTCACCCACAGGATCTTTATCCGCAAAAAGATCATTTTTGACGTTGTACCCAAGCACGACAACCTTTGCCAACCCTTTTTCCTCTTCCGTATTGAAAAAACGACCACTGGCGAGCCGGCGGTCGATGACATAAGGATAACTCGCCGTCGTGCCATTATAGGACGCACTAACCTGTTTCCCCTGATAAGAGACGGTTCCTTGCCCTATGGCAAAAGCCGAAACCTGGGAAAGATGCGGAACGGCATTCGAACCTTTCATCATGGCCAGAGCATCCTCATATTTCAAAGTGGTGATGACAACACCCAATACCGAAGCCGGAGGACCTTTGTCACCTCCCTGTCCCGGCAATACGCCGATCAAATTTGACCCAAGACTCTTGATCTGGTTGTAAATCAGACTCTGGGCGCCAGCCCCGGCCGAAACGATAATGATGACGGAAGCAACGCCAATGATAATCCCCAGCATGGTAAGAAAAGACCGCCCTTTATTGGTAATCAGTCCGTTCCACGCAAGTTTGATGACATTCAAAGTTTCCATGATGCATTCGGTTCATCGGAAAGGATTTTGCCGTCACGGATCGTCACAATGCGTTTGGCGATCTGGGCGACTTCATTGGAGTGCGTCACAATAACAATGGTGCGCCCCTCAATATTGAGTTTCTTAAAAAGATCAACGATCTCTTCCGCAGACCTGCTATCCAGGTTTCCAGTGGGTTCGTCCGCCAAAATGAGACGCGGATTCGTAATTAACGCCCGCGCGATGGCGACACGCTGCTGCTGACCTCCCGAAAGCTCGTTCGGTTTATGAGTCAGTCGGTCTTGAAGACCGACGCGGGCCAATACTTCCTGAGCACGTTGCTTCTGCTCCCCCAGACCCACCCCCTGGTATACAAGCGGCAAACGAACATTATCGAGAGACGTAGTCCTGGGCAGCAGATTAAAAGCCTGAAAAACAAAACCGACCTTACGGCTGCGAATTTCAGCAAGTTCATCCTCCTCATAATTCGTAACATCTCTTTCATCAAAGATATAAGTTCCCTTGGAGGCACTGTCCAGAAAACCCATGATATGCATCAGCGTTGATTTCCCCGAACCCGATTGTCCGACAATCGCCACAAATTCACCCTCATGGACGGTAAGCGTCACTCCGCTCAGCGCATCTGTGGTGACGCTACGTTCACCTTCGCCCATCACGTAGGTCTTCTCGATATCCCGCAACTGGATAAATGGCTTCATTATTTGGATTTGGTAAAAGTAACGACTTCGTCGCCGGCCTGAAGGCCGGAAACAATCTCAATGACCTCGTCACCTTGCAGACCGACCTCAACGTTCCTCTTTTCCACCTCCTGTTTTTTGTCTACGGTCTTGAGAACCTGGACATAAGCCTGGCTGCCATCATACTGCACCGCCCTCGCAGGAACATTGATAACACCCGGTTTATTGTTGGTCTGGACGGTAAGATTTGCGGTCATACCGGGTTTCACCGTCTCCCCTGAAGCTTCAAACTGAATTTTCACGACATAATAGACCACACCCTGAACGATGGTTTCCGACGGGTCAACCTCGTACACGTTCCCCTTGAACTCCTTGGCCGTTCCAAACGCATCAAAAGTAATGAGCGCCGTTTGTCCGACCTGAATCTTGGCAATATCGGCCTCGGATACCAGCGCCTTGATATGGAGATATTTTGAGTCGATGGTGACCAAGGACTGGGCCATGCTCGCGGTTTCACCCACATCCGAACCCAAAGCCGTCACAATGCCGTCCGCGGGAGCCTTCAACTCGGTCTGATCAAGCTGGTACTGGGCCAGATTGACACCTACCCATGCCTGGTCAACCTGAGCCTTTAACGGGGCGATATCAACCTCCCTCGGTTTCGCCGTAGTCAGTTTATACTGCTCTTTGGCAGTCTGAAGACCCACGTTGGCTTTATCGATAACATTATCCACCTCATCGGTCTGGCGCTTATATTCAACGGTTGCGCGGTCATAAGCCTCCTGGGCCTGATCAAAGGCATTTTGGGCCTTCTGAACGGCATATTGGGCGGTTTGAATACTATTGACGTTGCTGACGTAACTTCCGTTCCCGCCCGCATAAGAAGCCGCTGACGGAGAACCCGCACCGGTTCCCTGCCCTGCGCCAGAGGTTCCTGCGGAAGATCCTGCCTGTGGCAGAGATCCGCGCATATCACCGTAATAATATCCGCTGTCATAGACCGAATAGGAGGGCTGCTGCCATGTATCCATCTGAACGGTCTGCAACGTGTAGTTGTACTGATCCTGGGCCTGCTCCAGTGAAGTTTTAGCGCTCTGTACGGCAAGGTAAGCACTATTCACGTTTTTCTGGGCGAGATCGGTCAGTGTCTGACGAGAAACATTCGAGTTCTCAAGATCCATTTTGGCTAAATCTACTTTCAACTGGCTCATCTGGACCTCCTCCGGACGCTGACCGGCTACTGCCTTCGCCAAATTTGCCTGAGCTATACGTAACACGGCCTTTTGGGATTCCAACTGGTACTGGGCATCAGTGTTCTCCAATACCGCCAAAACGTCACCCTCCTTAACGACACTTCCAACTTCTACAAGAATCTTATCTATTGGTGCGCTCCTGGATAACTGAAGCTGATAGCGTATTTTGGGCTCAGTGGTGCCAGTGAGGGCTACTGTTTGAGTAACATCACCGTTTTCCACTTTTGCCGTAATGTACTCAGGCCCCGGCTGCGGAGCGAACACACGGGTCGCAATAAAACCGATGATAACAAGGCCTACCAGTCCGTAGGCAATACGCCGGATGAGACGTGATCGAGAGTTTGTTGCCATAACACATGATGAAAATGATGAGGGTGCAATATAACCATAATTCACAAAAAAAGCAAGGATATTCCGATCCGAAAAAACCGCCTCTTCGCGCAGGATGAAACGGTTTTTGTATTGTATGAAAGCGACTACTATTCCTTATCAATATCTTTTATCTTTCTGCGGATCTTTTTCGCGGCTTTATGAACTTTGTCGTTCACCATCTCGTTCAACTCATCCCTCTTGCTTTTCACAGTATCAAGAAGGGGTTTAAGATAATCGGCGGCATTGCTTAAAAAAGCAAATGGCTGGACGAGGTAATCGTTCACCCGTTCCGTGGTTTCGCTCACGTTATCGGTGATTCTGGAAACATCTCGGAGTATCTGTATGACGTAAATGAGCGTCGCACAGACAAAAATAGCCATAAGAAGGAACCCGACCCCAAGGGCAATGTAGAGAAACGACAATGGATCCATAATTTTGTTTGATTAAAAAATAATTGTGTTTGAGTTTATACGACAAGCTTCTTCAGCAGCTCCTGAACCATCATGGCGTTGGCCTGACCACGGGTCTCCTTCATCACCTTGCCGACCAAAAACTGCAACGCTGCCTGTTTGCCAGCCTTGAAGTCCTCGATGGACTTTGGATTCTCCGCCAGAATCTTCTTGCAGATATCGCCGAGCTTTCCCTCATCGTTCATCTGGACGAGCCCCTTTTCTTTGACGACATCCTCCGGATCCCTTCCTTCCATATACAGTGCCTCAAAGACCTCACCCTTGGCGATATTCATGGAAATCTTCCCTTCGTTCACCATGAGGATAAGTTTCGACATGATGGCTGGCGTAATCTTGGTCTCGGTGATCCCGAGGCCGTCACGGTTCAGGTGACTCATCAAAATGGTCGTCAAAAAAGTGGCTGCCTTCTTTGGATCGTTGGTCGCAGACACAACCTGCTCAAAATACCGGGCCAGCTCAACCTGTGAACACAAAAGCAAAGCCTCCGCCTCGGAAATCTTCCACTCACTCTGGTAACGTTCCTGCTTTTCACCCGGAAGTTCAGGAACTTCTTTCTTGAGCTGATCAATAAAATCGGGTGTGACAACCAGCGGTGGCAGGTCCGGTTCCGGGAAATATCGGTAATCGTCGGCCCCCTCCTTATCACGTAAAAAATAGGTTTTCTGATGGTCATCCGTCCAACCCACGGTGATGTTACCTCCCAACGGTTTCCCTTCGTCCCACAAAAATATCTGTCGCTCAATTTCATAAGCAACGGCCGCCTCAAGGGATTTAAACGAGTTCAAATTTTTAATTTCAGCGCGTGGATACAGTTTCGTTTCACCTCTTGGACGGATGGAAACGCTCGCATCGAAACGCATCATTCCCTTCTCCATATCCGCCTCTGAAGCACCGACGTATCGAAGGATCGTCTGAATCGCCTTGGCGTAAGCGCTCGCTTCCTGCGGAGTGTGAATATCAGGCTCGCTCACGATCTCCATCAATGCTATTCCAGATCTGTTGTAATCACAGAGAGTGCCGCCTTCAACATGGGTCAATTTCCCCGCGTCGTCTTCAAGGTGCAGGCGTGTAATGCGAATTTTTTTCTTCTCCCCACCAACCTGTATTTCCAACCATCCCCCATGAGAAACCGGCTGATCGTACTGGGAAATTTGAAAACCCTTTGGCAAATCAGGATAAAAATAGTTCTTGCGGTCGAATTTTGAAAAAGATGGAATCTGGCAGTGCAAAGCCAAAGCAGCCTTCAACCCTTTATGCACGGCCTCCTTGTTTATGACCGGCAGCTGTCCCGGAAAACCCATACATACCGGGCAGGTATTCATGTTCGGTTCATTGTCAAAAGCGTTGCTGCTGCAGGTACAGAACATCTTCGTGTTCGTTGAAATCTGCGCGTGTACCTCAAGTCCTATGACTGCTTCAAACTTTTCATTCATACAGTCAATGTACCAAAAAAATGCGGCAAACTCAACTCCTGCGTATACGTTCCCAAACGGACAGAAGCAATTCTTGAAAATGTTTCCGTGACCCGCTATTTTCAACAATGAAACCGGGGTGGAGGGGTTTGACCTGTAACCGTAGAATTTTTTCAAAAAGAGGCCTGCTTAATCCTCTCTTCTCATTGAGACGTTGAAACAAGACCTCCCGGGGACACTCAATCCATAAAAGACCGTCAATTAATGCCTGAAGGTGTTTTTTTTCAAAATACGTCGCCTCCAACACAAATATTCCCGGCGAGGACTTATCAATCATTGCGCGGATTCTGTTCGTCACGAGCGGATGAATAAGGTCATGAAGTATCCGTAATTTTTTCGGGTCGCCAAAAACGGCCTTTGCCAGCTTTTTCCTGTTCAGCTCACCGTTTTTGAAATACTCTTCACCAAAAAAACTCTTGAGTTTGCGGTACCCGTCTTCTCCGTTTTGATACAAGGAATCGACCACTTCATCCGCGTCTATGAAGCGCGCCCCGAGTTTCTGAAAAAACATCCCGGCGGTCGTTTTGCCCGAACCGATGTATCCGGCAATACCCAAAACATATTTCTTCGGTTTCATCATAGTGCGCCAAGATCTTTGAGAGCCTTTTCAAAAGAACGCAGGGCGCGGTCACGGTCGGCGGGACTGAGATGAACTCCCAGTTCATGTGCGATCCGGTTCCTCAACTTATGCGCGTTCCAAACGTCGTCCGTACTGGTGAAAAGTTTTCCCGCTTTTTTCAGCTGCTCCCCTACGCCACCCGCATATCCTCTTTTCCTCAACACGACATTCAATAGCTTGTCCGCATCCATCAGTGCGTGCTTCCCGTCTTGCTGATGACGAATCTTCGTCCATTCCGTCGCAAAAAAATGAAGATCGCCCTGACCGAATCTCTTCCTTGAACGACGATAGAGAATATATACGACCAGCAGCAAATCCAGGGCCAGGAAAATTCCAATAAAAAGATAGATATCCATAGCTCAGTGTTTATTTTTTTGGTGGTTTGGAAGGTTTTGTCGGCTCGGCGGCAGGAGGAGTTTCCTTTCCGCTTTTATTATGATGCCTGATCATAGTGACGAGAAGACTTTTAAGCGTCTCGGAATCCTTCATGCTCTGATCCGAAACAAACTTTTCCTGGTGGAACAGAATGACCCGCTCTACTTTAGGGGGATTCACGGCATCCGGAAGCTCAATCGCGGAAGAACCACCGGAACGGTTGATATGGACGTGCCCGTAATTAAAAACCGTACGTCGGAACCCCTGAATGGCATAACTGATACCCTCAATCATGGGATATTCAAGCCTTGAGGAGGAACGGTCAAAAAAGCCGCTCCAGTAGGTCTTGAGCAAACTCACATTTGTGACGAGCAAGGCGTCGTGATACCAGTTAAAAAAGAGATATACGAGCCTCAAGACGCCGACCACACCCCATATCAGAAAGAAAAGCGTAAACTCCGGAAAGAGATAGAACAAAAACAAAGGCACCAGAAAAGTAAAAAAGAGGATGCGTCCCAGACTGGGTATCAGAATGAACGGATGCCGGTGAAAAACTTCCAGCACCTCTTCACCGGGATCCAGATGAGGCCGAAACAGAACTTGTGGGATTTTCTTCATAGGTGCCGACTGATGAGCTTTCTTAAGGGTACTATAATCAACTTTCCTTGTAAAGAAAGGGCATTGACGGTAAAGTGACCTAGAATCTTTTTTCCCGATTATGTCCGAATTGCAACCGAGAGTGACGATGTTCGATATTGTGAAAGCTTTCTTGAAAAAACATCAGACCACCATCCTTTTTGGGTTTGATATCCTTCTAAATCTGATCATCATCGCTTCGATGGTTTTTTTGATCAGAACCTTCCTGATATCACCCTTCCAGGTGTATGGTCCCTCAATGTGCGACACCATGAACAACATCGATAACGTGTGCCAGCACGGGTACGGGGAATACATTATCGTCAACAAATTCGGATACCAAAGTTTTCCGGGATGGCAGGTGGGGCTCCCCAAAAGGGGCGACATCGTGGTATTCCACCCTCCGATCAACAAGGAAGAATTCTTCATTAAGCGCGTCATTGGATTGCCGGGCGAAACGGTCAAACTCAAAGACGGCTATGTGTACGTATTCAACAAGGAACACCCGGAAGGCTTCCAACTGGAGGAACCATACCTCAACAGCACCAACAACGGGAATACCCACCCGTATTCGGACGGGCAATCTATTTTTGAGATCCCTTCTGACGGATACCTGGTATTGGGGGACAACAGAACCGCGAGCTCTGACGCCCGGAGCTGTTTTAAAGAAAGCATCTCAAGCGGAGGCTGCAAACAGGAGGGCAACTCCCCTTACCTTAGACTCGGCAATTTTGAAGGAAAAGCATGGTTGGTCCTCTGGCCGTTGAGCAAAATCGCCGTTTTGAACGACCCGGTGTATAACAACTAGACTTAAGGGCCTACAGTAGAGAAAAAGGAAGCTGGAGCGACCGTTGTTTTGGATGACGAAAGAGTATTGACAAAATCAGTGTTTTTTGGTATAGTTACACCCTTTCCTGTAATAGGAATGATGGGTTGTTCTTTCACCTGTACGGTGGCATAACTGTTGTCCTGCCCACCTTCAGCGTGTTGGACCGTTGTTCATTGACAACAAGCTTATATAAGCAGGGAGTAACCTGTCTTTACCGATACGAGATTGGCCCGAAGGGTATTTTTTTACCCAAAGGCGCGATCCTGTACGGAAGACAGATACTCTCTCTGCTTTGCTACTAAATTGTACAACCTACCTCTGGGTATTGTACTGGACTGCCGCCATCTTTTTTGAAAGTTTCTGAACAAGTTTCTAGGCTTGCGAAGAACCTGACGCAGTTTGGTCCAATGCCCAGAGGTTATGTCTCCTCTCGGTACTGCGGCCACTGGTGGTCGCGCTCGAAAAGACAGGCGCCTCGTAGGCGCGTTGATTGACGCGCTTCGGCGCTATCCCACAAGGAGAATTCATCATGGCACGTGCAAATCTGGCTTGTGTTGACTGCAACGGCAAAGGCGTGGACGCTAGCGGTAACCCCGGCTGCCCCACCTGCGGCGGGGATACCTGCGGCGACTGCGGCGGCGCCGGTGCTCCCGGCGGCTGCGCCGTCTGCGGCGTCGCGACGCCCCCGCCGCCCAGGCCCCGCCCCGTGGCAACCACCACGGGCGGCAAGAAGCGGAAGGCGATCATCGCCCTCGTGGCTCTCGCGGCCCTCGGCGCTCTGGCGTTCGGTGCGTGGAAGCTCCTCAAGAGCAACACGGCGAACATGACCACGGCCCCGGTCTCGTCTTCGACTCCCGTGGCAACGTCCACGGTCAACGTGGACCCGACCAAGCCGTCCCCGTCGGCCACGACCACCGCGGTCGCGACGGCCCGCAAGTGCCCCCCGGGCACGCTCTTGGACACGGAGCGGGACGTCTGCGTGGAGCGCTCGGCTCCCCCCACGATCCCCTCGACCATCACGGTCAACGTGCCCTGCCCGTCCGCGTGCCCC
>JAYRRV010000152.1:0-3549 GCA_041909955.1 Candidatus Altimarinota bacterium | reverse complement strand
GCCCGAGCATCCACCACGGACCCAGTTTTTTCCCGTGTATAAAATGCCGTGCAAGAACCATTCCGAACCCGAACTCAAACAAACGTCCGACGCTCAGCCCGTAACTCAAAGAGGAAACGGCGTCCTTCCAGAAAACATAATAAAGGCATCTGAACGCAACGGAAACCAAAAACAGCAGCAGCAAAAACCTCTTTTCTCCCATCTTTTCATACATTTTCACCAGCAGGGGGAAGAAAAGGTACAGCTGGATGATAAGACCCAGAAACCAGGTCTCACCGTTCACCGGAGGGAAAAACCATTGGTCGGAAAAAAGGTTCAATCCTCCAAGAAAAGGAAAAAGATTCAGCAAAGGGTTCTGCGTCGCCCACTGACCCAGCAGGAGCCCCTTCACAAAAAACAAGACGATAACGGAAAGAATCGCCGCTGGCATCAACCTCCAGATTCTTTTCACAAAAAATTCCTTGAGTTTCATGGACTTGCCCGATTTCAGATGGGAAAAATACAGACCGAAACCGGAAGCGATCACGAAAAGATTCACGCCCAGATACAGGTAGGACTCTAAAAACTGCAAAAGGTTTACGGGCTGTGAACCCTGCCCGCTCCAGTAACTTTCAAACCACCCCGGCGGCATAACCTTGATGTGCCACCCGTAATGACCCGGGAAAAAGTGGAATGCCACGACGAACAAAATCGCCAGGGCTTTGATGATATCCAGTTGTCGGGAATACAGCTGCTTCATGGCCAGAATTATACAGATGTCCCCTGAAAAAGGAATGACGGGCGCTTAACGCCGCAACTCCTCTATGTAGAAAGTCGTCTCATCCTCGCCGAAAGCTTCCATCCCAGGACTAAAGAACTGCTTTCCCGCCAGTTCAATCGGAACCCATTTATTTGAACCGATGGTCCAGCTTCTGCTGCCGGGAAAATATTTCTCAGGTATTCCTCCGCGGGTGTGGCCGACATAATGATTTTTATCGAAAGCCACCCACAGAATCGCCGTATCGTATCCGGCCGCAAGCATCAATTCGTTAAAGAGAATCGTCAGGTTGTTGCAGTCCCCTCCCCCGTTAAAAAGAGTGATAAAACTCGGGCGATCCACGTCAGTGTCATACTCGGTTTTATAAGGAAGGCTCTGAACAAAACGATAGATTGCCGTAATGCGCGCCTGATGATTTTGAGCCGGAATATTTTTAAGGATGCTCTCGGAAAGCTGTTGAATAAGCTGGTCGTTCCGGTCAACCAGAGGAGCGGCATATTCCATCGTCACAGCTCTGCCAAATGCAAATCCAATCGCCTTGCGGTCTCCTCCGTACTTCACCCTGTCCTCAAAAGCCTTAACCCTTTCACTCAATACACGGGCCGTAACCCCGCGCCACTCCCATCCATTAACTGACCTGAGCGTAAACTCGGGATCGGCCTTCATAAGGGAATGCGGAACGACAACGTCATGCTGCGGTGAAATGCCGGTAGGCAGCAAAAGACTGTTCCTCTGTCCCAAAATATTCTGAGGCTCACGTTTTTTGCTCACATTGCCGCCCGGCTGATCTTCCCCGGCATCCATTTTCTCCACGACCTCAATACCGGCGATATGCTTAAAACCCGGCCCGGGGGAATAAAAAACTCCATCCAGCTTTTTGGCGTCCTTCCATTGAAGCTGCAACCTCTGGAGTTCCAGCGCAACGCCAAAAGAACGCTGGTACATCCATACAATCCATTGTTTCACATCGGTTTGGCTCACCGCCCCGGACTCCAGCAAAATATTCACCGCATCGGAAAGCGAAGTGGAAAGATACTGTTTTTCACCGCCCTTTTTTGCATCTACCTGTCCCGATTTTTCACCGGTAACGGCAAAATGGTAAAGAGTCTGCTTACCACCGTTGTATTCACCCTCCTCCTTGTCCATGTATCGGAACTTGTCCCCCAAAAAATTATGGGTCACGGCATCCCTTCGTAAAATATTGTCTCTCCAGGTTTTGGAATCGGCAAGAAAAATCCTTTTGGAACTTTCAAGGACAACCGCCAGGGGCTTAACGGTACCAGACGTTTCAGCACTCTCCGTCGATGAAGTGGTCTTTGGATAACTTTGACTCCCCGTATCCGGCTGGGAATCATGGCCCGCGAACAAGGAAGCAATTTCTCCCCTGAACCTGTACAAAAGACCCGCAACGGTTATGGCTGTACTCAAAACCAACACACCCGAAGTAAACCTGTCACCCGAATGATAATCAGTGCGAATATCCTCACGAGGGACACGGGACATCTTCCTTTGCCTCTTGACGGATTTTCGATCACGTACGGGGTTGGCATCATCAACACAGGCCCGCCGCAATACCTTGGGAGGAAGAGGTGCCATGGCGGCAACGGCAGGGCTTTTTCTCATATTCCTAAGCCTGGACGCCCTGGCAACATCCTGATTCGTGGACTCCTTCCCGGCTTCAACCGGCAGAACGGGATAAAAATAGACCTTCAAAAGCCGTCCCCGCTCATGAACCGGCAAAAAGAACAACGCGTCGCTCAAAACCTCGGCGGAAAAACATTGACCTTTGACCGCCAATTCCCTGACATTTTCATTCATGCATAACGCGGGATTTCCCGTAAAAATCGCGTTAAAATCATCCGGACCAACGATTTCCCCGGTCGAAATAAAGTTGCCCTCAGTCGGCTCAGCGATCTCAACATGATAAACACCGGAAAACTTCTGCCCTTCTGGAGTATCCGCCAACGGTATTCCGTTAAGCCAGGCCTGTTCTTGCGGCGAGAATTGATCTCCTTTATCAGCATGCATATGCCACGGACTCATTAAAATTTAGAAGGCACTCTACCAAATTCGGAACAAAAAACAAGTATTTCCGCACCACGCAGTAACTTTTAAGTAAAACCGCGTTATTCAGTCAGTGACAAAACAATTACAAAAAATGATTTAGCTATTAAACTATTTAAAAACCCGATACAATAGCCGACAATCATCTCACCACCATTATGGCATGCCTACCAAAATAATCGACAGAGACCATGTGCTGAAATTCCTGGAAGGAAACAGCCTTGCGGTCATATCAACGGTAACCAAAGAAGGAAACCCGGACGGCTCTGCCGTCTATTACCTCATCGAAAAAAACTTCGAGATTTTCTTCATAACCAAAAAGGGAACGGCAAAATACAAAAACATCCATCACCTCAACGAGGTGGTGCTCACGGTAACGAACACCGCCACAAATGAAACCGTTAAAATAAAAGGGAAAGCCGAACCGGTAAACAAAGCGGCCCTCAACATAGAAATCATGGAAAACGTGGCGGGCAAACTGAACCGCGACGATGACTTCGAAACAGTGCTTCCCATTCTCAAACATGACGCGGGCGAAATTCTGGCAATAAAAATTACGCCGTACCAGATAACGATGAGCGATTACTCCGGTGAAGAAGCTAATGAAGCCGTTTTTTCCTTTTGACCACCATGGCGAAAGCCGCCTCTCTTAATTTAAGAGAGAGCTTCCAGGTGTATGTCATTCCGATCCTCCCAGTGGGTGAACTGTGCACCGCATTCCAGGCAGT
>JAYRRV010000151.1:0-3815 GCA_041909955.1 Candidatus Altimarinota bacterium | reverse complement strand
CAACGGGATTTCCTCCCTGCCGGATCGTGTGTAAAACAACATCCTCGGAAACGGCAAGATCCTTGAGCTCGGGCTGGGTCGTTGAAGCATCGCAATAGTCCGCCTTTTTGGTATTATCGTTCGCGATCGCTCGGTAAGGGACCGTGATCGTCTGAACGTACGGAACAACTTTCTGAAAGACAAGGCCGTAACACAACGTCTGACCGCCGGAAGAAACGTCCACAACCTGCCTGCCCGTTTTGGCTTTTCCCTGCTGCTCTTTCATCATGCCCATAATGGTTTCAAGGGCAATGTCCAGCCGCGCCTGTTTGCGGGCGGAACCAAAACTGCTCACGGCTATCATAGCCAGAAGACCGATGATCACGATCACAATGAGCATTTCAATCAGAGTGAATCCCCTTTTTCTCCGTCCGAATTGTCGGTCATGGATGTACATAAACAATTCGTCATCCGTAATTAAATCAACTGGGTCAGGCGGAAAATCGGCGTCAGAATCGCGAGCGCCAAAAGTGCCACCGTAAACCCGACAAAAACAATCAAGAGCGGCTCGATGAGCGCCATAACCCTCTTGAGGGAGTAATCAATCTCCATATCGTACTGGGTCCCGACTTTTTGGGTAATAAAGCCGATCGAAGCCGACTGCTCGCCCACCGCCATCATCTGGACAATGGTTTCGGGAAACAGAAAAGGCGTATCCGCCAGACTGGTGGATATCTTTTCGCCCTGCTGCACCTTGGCGATAACCTCAAACACCTTGAGTCGGTAAATTTCATTATCCAGGGACGTGGCCACGATGGTCAGCGCCTGAACAACCGGAAGACCGGCCTCAATCAAGATCCCGAGCATGCTCACGAAACGCAGAATCAAAACTTTACGCAGAAGCAGACCCACAACCGGAATCCTGAGTTTGATAAGATCCCAGCGGTACTTGCCGTTTTCCGTGGCAATGGCGTACCGGGCAAACAAAAACAGAATGGCGATACCCAAAAATACGGCCCACCAGTAGTTCGACATCACATAACTCAACGTGACCAAAATTTTCGTGGCGATCGGCAAATCCCCTTCCCCCAAACCGCCTTCAGTAAGCAGGGAGAGCAGACTCGGAATAACCCAGATGAGCATCCCCGATGCAGCCAATACCAACACGACGAGTACGACCGCCGGATACACCGAAGCCGTCACCAGTTTCGTCTGAAGTTCATGGGTCTTTGCCAGCTGGGTCGCCAGACGGGAAAGCATCTTGTCCAGATGACCGGCGGCTTCACCCGCTTTCACCACGCCGATTTCAATCTCACTGAACACCTGCGGGAAACGGGCCATGGAAACGGACAGCGTTTTTCCCTGTGAGACGGTATACGCCACCGTGTTCAGCACGCGGCGAAAACGGTCACTCTCGGTACGGCGCGCAAGCATTTTTACCGCCTGAATGACGGGAATGCCGGCGTCGACCATAACGGCCAGCAGCTGGAAAAAGTAAGCTTTTTCCTGAAGCGGAACCTTGCTGTGATCAATCAGAAAATCGTTCAGACGGGTCATCATGGGCTGATGAGCCGCATCATAAAGGCCGTATATAACGTCCGGCCCCTTTTGCGCCGAAGACTTGCCCAGTTTTTTAACCAGAGTGTCCACCACGTTCTTTTGTGATTTTTCCGGTGTGTGAGGTTGTTCCGGAAGTTGTGAAATTTCCATAGCGAAGAAAAAACAACAGGATTAAAGACGTTCCAGGTAGTAGGCATCCATCGTCACGTTGAAATTGACGCGCGGAATACCGGTATCCGTACTGCCGGTCTGCACGCTGACCGTTCTGACGGACAGCTTGCGGGGATTTGCTTCGACGCCTTTCAGAAAGCCGAGGAGTCCGCCAAGGTCGCCGGTGAGATTTGCGTTGACCCCGGCGCGTTTAATCTGCTCGCTGCTTGCGGCGTTGAGACTGAAATTGACGTTGTTCAGAATGATATCGTTGGATTTGGCGATCGCGGTAAGATCGGTAATCAGCTTGTCCTGCTCCATTCTTTGTGGAATGGAATTCAGGGTCGTCTGCTGGGAAACCTCCGAAGATTCACCCATGCTGACCTGAATGGCCTGAAGATTCTGGAGTTCCGTTTCAAGGCGGGTTTTCTGAGCCATTTTGTCGTCACGCCCCAGAGTCAAACTGCTCACGTCGTCCCAGAGGGGTTTGACGTAAAATACGGCGGCCAGCAAGACCACGATAAAGATAATGAGGCTTAGAAGCGACTTTTGGGATGACTCCCGCGGTGCCGTTGTCATTGTTGATGTTGTCATACCATCGAAAATTAGAAAATATTAATTAGTGCGGGGAACTTTCACCGTATCGGTCGGGGTTGAAGGATCAGCTGTTGCCCCGGTTGTTTGCTGTGTCGAACTTCTTGGAACAGCCACTCCTCCTGATTGAGACTGAACGTCCGGAAGCTGCTCTTCATACGAAACATTGAAGACAAAGGTCAAAAGATCCTGTCCGGACTGGCTGATGCCATGGTTCACGGAAGGAATATAAGCATCCTTGAAGTAAGAACTGTTATTGTAAACATTCAAAAGCATGGAAACATCCCCAAACGGATCGGCCGAGCCGGGGAGAGTCTGTGACGTCATCGTCAGCTTGCCACCCGGAGAGCCGGAATATGACAAAAATTGAACACGCGGCGTCTGGGTCAAAGAATCGACGGGAAGAAGATCCTGAACGGTTTTAATGACCTTCGACCAACGGATTTCCGTTCTTTCAAGTTGATCAAGCCACTGTTTGGCGAACTGCTGCCCCTCAAGATTCAGGGCTTTAAGCTGGGAAATCTGAACATTGAGCTGGACGATTTGATCATCGAGCTGCTTTTGCTGTTCCGCGATTGCCGTTTTGGAAAAAGACAGATACAATGCGGAAGCCACGAGGCCTACCAGAAGAAGAACGGAAAGGATAAAGAGCATTGGACGGTTTTTTTGGGTCTCAACAACAGCTGAGACCGGTTTTTTGATTTCCATATATTGATATGTAAAAGATTTATCTAGTTATTATACCATAAAAGGCGTGACATCTCAAACCCCAAGGAACACCATCCATCGCAACGATCCGTTCGTATGTAAAAGATGCAAGGAAGCGAATCCCAAAGCCCAAAAAGGCTGCAGGAACCATTGCAGAAACTGCCTGTATTCACTGCATGTCGACGAACTGGTACCCGGGGACCGGCAAAGTACCTGTCTTGGACTCATGGAACCCATCGACATCGAGCAAAACCAGAAAAAGGGTTTCAAAATCCTGCACCGGTGCCAGAACTGCAAAAAAATGATGTGGAACATGGTTGCCGAAGACGACGATCTGTATCTTGTCACCCAACTCATCAAACACCACAATGAAAGAACCCAAAAAATTGAGAGGAGAGATGAAAAGCGACGATTTCACAAGAAACATCACTGAATACGTGTCCCCAAAAAACACACTGATCCTCGGAGTATCGGGAGGGGCGGATTCGGTGTATCTGTTCGAACGCTGTCTGGAGATATGCAAAAGAGTTCCGTTCAACATGGCCGTTGCGCACGTAAACCACGGACTGCGGGGAAAAGAGAGCGACAAAGACGAAAAATTCGTCGAAAATCTCTGTAAAAAAAACCGCATACCTTTCCACACCGTCCACCTTGATCTCTCAAAGCAGAGCTCAAAAAACGGTGCGCGAAACCTTGAGGAGGCGGGACGCGACGCGCGGTACAAATTTTTTGAATCGGTCAGAAAACGGACCGGGGCGGAGTGGGTGCTGACCGCACACCACTTGAACGACAACATTGAAACCATGCTGTTCAACCTCATCCGT
>JAYRRV010000150.1:0-2056 GCA_041909955.1 Candidatus Altimarinota bacterium | reverse complement strand
TGGACGAGGTCGGGCGCGGCCCGTGGGCCGGCCCGATTGTTGCCTGCGCCCTGATGTTTCCGGTCGACCTGAAGCTTCCTCACCTGAAAGATTCCAAGCACCTCAGCGAAGCCCGCCGGAACGAATTCTATGAGCTTTTGGACAAAAAAGCCGCCTATGGCATCGGAATGGCGGAGGTCGGAGAAATCGACGCATTAGGCCTTATAAAAGCCAATAATTTAGCTTTCAAACGGGCTATAGCTCAGCTGGCAGAAAAGGGGCATATTCCCAAGTTTATCCTCGTTGACGGGCGCGACCGGCTCAACCTGCCGCACCCCTGGAAGACCCTCATAAAGGGCGACGAAAAGGTCAAAATCATCGCCTGCGCGTCGATCATGGCAAAAGTCGTCAGGGACCGCCTCATGAACGAACTCGCCAAAAAACACCCTTATTACGGTTTTGAGAGCCATAAGGGCTACGGCACGCAAGAGCATCAGGAAGCGCTCCGCAAACACGGAGCATGCGAAATTCACCGAAAAAGTTTTGCCCCGGTCCACCAGTTGTTGCAGATGACCATTGATTAGCTCACTATTTCACGGAGCAGCGCCGAATATTCATCGGTCTGTTTTTCGAACACGGCATGCATTTGAACAAGCGCCTTTTCCAGGTGAGCCCGGTGAGCAAAAAGAGCCTCAAATTTTTTCTTCAGGACATCCAGTTCAATGAACCGGTACTCGCAGAAATAGTTTTCCATACCGAGCTGACGCACCACTTCTGCAACTTTGAGGCTGTAGGAAAGCCCCAAAAACGGGGTGTGTGTCACGGCCGCAAAAATCAGGGAATGTAACCTCATACCCACCACGGCGGTGGAGCGTTCCATAAGATGCAGCACATCGCAAATGTTTTCATTGTGGGCAAAAACCTGCGCGGCATCACGGTGGTGGAGTCTGGAAAAAAGCTCCATGAGCTCTTTTTCATCGTTATCCTGGTTAGACTGGAAAGGGACAAAGTAGGTCCGAAGGTGGTAGGTTTCATACACCCAGTCCACAAACTCCGCCAGGATTCCATGAATTTTTTCAGCGTTTTTGATCCAGGGTCTCAGTGAGAAAACGATGTAGGGTCTCCGCTCGGCCTTGAGGGGAGATGGGTCGATTTTACGTGTATGTAAGCCAAAAACAGGGTCGGGTAAAACACGCGCATGGTCAATTCCCATCTTATGGAGTGTTTGCCGGGATGCCTCGTCCCGGACCGTAATGATCTTCATATTTTCAAAAATTTTCCTGACGACCCAGCGGCTGCTCCGCATAAAAAGAGGACCGATACTTTGCCCGAGGCACATGACCGGTTTCTTGTACCAGAACGCGGGGAGAATTTGCATCAGCCAGATAAAAATCGCACGGGGTTTTTCATCGGAAAAAAGTCCTCCGCCTCCAAAAACAACCACGTCGGCCTGTTTATAGGCATTCAGCGTCTGCCGCAGACGTTTGCTGAAAAAAGCATTCCATAACGACCGTATTCCTGCTGGTATTTGAGGAACACTTTCAACCTCATATTGTTTGGACGTGAGCCCGGGATTTGCACTGACGACCTGAAGCCTGTAATCATGAAATGTTGAGCGGACAAACTGAAATATACTCTGGAGAATGGCCTCGTCTCCAATGTTTGTTGCGCCATAATTTCCGCAAATCAGCACATGAAAGTTCTTTTTCATGCCCTTATTTTAGTCCCAATTATGTAATGCACAAAGCCAAAAAGGATTATCGACAGCGAAAGGAAAGGTCTGACCATAAAGGCATTGACAAAAATGACGATTTGTGGTTATAATACCTTCCTGTTTATTCATAACCACAGGAAACCACTTTTGGGCTTGTAAAAGACACAAACTAGGAATCGAGCGGAGGTTTATCAGGGGGTAAAGGTCACTTTACCGGGGTAGCGTCGCTCATTTTCGTGTCTTCTACAAGCTCAAACAGGTGCCGCGGAGCGGACGGAAGAAAAATCTGAAGTTTGCTCTCGTGGAAGCCGTTTGGGCCTCTCCTGCACTGACCGGTCTTTGAAAATTCAGTTCATGAAATCG
>JAYRRV010000149.1:0-4272 GCA_041909955.1 Candidatus Altimarinota bacterium | reverse complement strand
GTTATTCCGAGGCGATGGTGTATCTGGACGGCAAGATCATCGGAAACAGTCTTCCTTTGCAGATAAAGGATTTGGTGCCGGGGTTTTATGATTTATCCATTACGAAACTGGATTATTTCCCCTGGAGCCGCAATCTCCAGGTTCATACGGATATCGTCACGAAAGTCGATGATGTGGTCCTGGTACCCAAGAATACCGAAAAGCTTGTTCAGCAGCTTGTTCATTTTCCGGAAAAAAGCCGGTATTTTTACGGCGACGATTTTTTTGTGGTATTGACCGAGGGGCATGATTATCTCACCTTGGTGTATCTGCTCAAGGAGGGAACCATGAAGGAGGAGGAGTTGAAACTTTCGAGGCAGGATGTTCAGGATGTACGGATTTATTCGTCACAAAAGTTTCTGGTCACCTTTTCGGACAACAGCTACGAGTGGGTGGAGTTTAACGGCCCCCGTTTTGTCGATTTTCAGCTTCCGAAGGGGGCGGGTGAGTTGACTTTTCTCCCTTCGAGGAATGTCGCTTATTTTTTGTATGACCGCAGTCTTTACAGAGTGGAAATCGGGCAGCTTCCGGCTTTGGATGTTAAGAGTTTGGCCGAACATCTGGTGGCGGCAGATGTCGATCAGTTCGATATTCATGATGACCGGCTGGTGTATCTTTCGGGCGGGCTTGCCTATGCGGCCGATGATACAGGCAAGAATATCCGCCTTATAGACCGTTCTCATAAGCTGGTTTACATAAGATATGTTCCCCTCAGCGGGTCTTCAGTCGGGCTGTATATTGTTCGTAACTCCGAGAATGGTCGTTCGCTCTATGCGGTGGACGACCGTGGGATTTCCACTTTGCTGACTCCCAAGCTGAAGGGTGAGGTGTACCAGGACGGTAGCCAGAGGGCTCTTTTTGCCGACGAGAGCGGAAATATTTTTCTTTACCGTCCCGTATTAAAAAAGAAGCTTTTGGTTACCACGCTGCCGACGGATTTTTCCCTTCTGGGATTGTTGTTTGGGGACGGGCATTTCGCCTTTGGGCGTCAGAACAGGGTTTTTATTGCCGACAGTACGTTTACCAATGTGTATCCTCTTTTTGATTTTCAGGAAAACAGCCGTTATTTTCTTCAGCACGGCTCAATATTTTCCCTTGAAGGTCATAAGCTCAAGTCCCTCTTTTTCCTTCCCAAGAATTAGTGTTTTTTTCCTCCTTTCCGAGGGAGGTATTTATTGAGTTTGAGCTGTTGTTCATGATGTCTTTTTTCCGCGGGGTAGATTTTGAAGTAGAGTTGCGCGGTGTTTACGACCACGAATAATCCGTAGGCCAAAATAACGTAGTTCAAAAAACGCATGGAAAGGTAGGGCATCCGTTCAAACCGTACGAGTACGTACAGGGCTTCGGTGAGGCCAAAGATCTGCAGTTTCCCGGGAAGTCCCCTGAAAAGTTTTCTGAGGATTTTGTCCTCTTTCTGACCTTTGAGGAATATTCTCAGTGCAATGGATGCGGCCAGTGAGATTCCCGCGACCGCGATGAGCACGTACATATATTTGAATGGTCCTACGGGGAGCGGTTCGAACAGGTATTGGAGTGCGTCCAGGAAGAGAGACATGAGGGATGATTTAATGGATAATTATGAAGTTTTGGCTTTTAGATGCGATTTTTTGTGGCGGAGATACAGTAGGGTTCCACTCGCGATCAGAATGATCATACAGAAAATTTGCGTTTCGCGCAGCCCCAAGAGGTAGTTACTTTCGTCGCCACGTAAAAATTCTTCAAGGAACCGGAAACTGGCAAAGATGGTTATTCCAGTTAAAGCGATATTTCCGTCTTTCTTTCCGAATGCCGTATTCCAGAGGTTCCAGAGCAGGAACGTGATTCCTGCGGTGTAGATCATGGCGTAGATTTGGGTCGGATGAATGGGAACTGCAAACCTAGAGTTTTCGATGATAATGCCCCAGGGCAGGTCGGTTTCATTTCCATAGTTGCTTCCGTCAAAAAATGTCCCGAGATTGCCGAATACGAGTCCCCCCATGGTTCCCAAAGTGAGAACATCAAGCCATTTCCAGATATTCTCCTTTTTTTCGTTGCAGAAATACCAGAGGGTCAGAACCAGCCCCGCCATGCCGCCCCAAAAGGAAAGCCCCTTGTCCCATATGAAAAGAATTTCGAGAAGGTGCTGGAGGTCGATTTTTGCGAAATATAGTTTATAATTTTCGGCCACAAACACTATTCTGGCCATTATGATGGCTCCGAATAATATCGCCAGGCTGTGATCGGCCAGGAATTGGAGCCTTGGTCGGTCTTTTTGGAGCAGTTTATAGACCACCAGAAATCCAATGAAGAAACCGATAGCTGCGCATATCCAGAGTGAATAGATGGTCAGCGGGCCGAGTTGGACAAGAATCGGGTACATGCGATACGACAAATTCGAATGGATTGTACCCAACTTGTGCTCGGTAAACAAGCCCGACCCCGCCAATGGCGGGGTGCCCCGGTAAGCAATTGCTTCGCAACCGTTCGGCAAAAGCGGCGAGCCAATATAAGCGATGATTAGAAATTCAGGGCGATGAGAATTGTTCCCAACAAGAAGATCGGTGTGATGACCAGCGTCGCCACTTCGTTTCTTCTGAAGAAGTTTATTTTGATACTTAATGCCGAGTGGAAGAGGAAAAGGGTAGTCAGGAAATATTTTAGAAAATTTGTCTTATAGATGGTAAATGTCGGAGGTACGGCGATTATCCCAAGCTGTTTCGTGTTGAGGTAGATAGAGGCAAAGTAATATAAGAGGTAGAATCCCAAAAGCCATCCGGTAAAACTTAAGAGTTCAGCCGAAAAAGCCTCAAGTTGCGTCACGTCACTTCGTTGTTTGAATTCGTCCCGAAGCCTTGCTTTTGCCTCCTTGAGGTCTTTTTTAAGTTTCTTTTTTTCCTGTCCGAGTTTTTTGAGGCTTACTCTTGCCTCTTTTTTATATTCGGGGGTCGATGCTTGGAAGTAGAGGAGCCAGTACTGCCGTATCTGCTGGTCGACGATGTCGATGTTGTGTTGGATTGTTTTTATCTCATCGTTTTGGGGAATATACCCTATGACCAGTCCCATAAGGAAATCCGCAGTTTTTTCGAGAAATGATGGGCGTTCGTTTTTAAAAATGTGTTTTTCCCGCCATCTGTTCAGAAGTTCGTGAATGCTCATGTTGGCGGGGCCTTTGGTGTTGTGCAACTGCATCATCATGCTTTTGGCCTCCAGTACCATCTGGGTGCGTTCCCGCATCTTGGCCTCCTCATGGAGGAAAAGTTCTTCTTTTTGGAGATATGTCAGGAGTTCTTCGCATGTTTTGCGGATATAATCGAGGTTAGTACTGCTCTTGATTCTGAGGATTTTGTCCACATATTTCCGTATTTCACCCTTTGTTTCCTGCTTCATTTCGTTTTCGTACAGATCGAGCATCTCTTTGACTTTCTTGAGGACGAACTCAACCTGGGATTTCAGCACATCCTGCTTCTGTTCGAACTCCTTCAGATCCTGGTTTTCGCCCTGGATTTTTTTTGACAATGCCTGGGCGTTTTCGTCCAGCTGATTCTGGAGTTCAAACACTCCTTTGGCTTTTTCATCGGCTTTTTGGGCTTCGGGAAGGTCCTGGGCCACAAGGTATTCGACCTCGAACGCATATTCGGATACGAGCCTTTTATATGCGCTGAATCGGTCTTCAGACTGGATGGTTCCCACCACTCTTTTTTGAGTTTTATCGATGGCGGCAAATTCGAATGTCGGGAGTAACGGGCCCTCCTGTGCGGCCGCGGTTTCATTTTCGGGGATTTCGGTCATTCCGATTACGGAAAAACCGAGCTGGTTAAGCTCAACGCGGGCACTTTGTTCATCCGGAGCGCTAATGGTTCCGGTGAGTGCCTTGTTTTCCTGATTTACGACGTTATAGCTAAATTTAGGCATGCGTTTGTTTTACACTTCCTTTATATTTTACCAGAAAATTATGTTTTTGGCTATACTTTGCGCTTTGCGCTGGCTTCTATCAGGCCTTTGAAAAGAGGATGGGGTTGGTGTGGTCTGGAGAGAAATTCAGGATGAAATTGGCATCCGACCATGAAGGGGTGCCCTTTGAGCTCGACGATTTCCACCAGGTCGCCTTCCGTAAAGTGTCCGGCCGTGAGGAGTCCCGCCTTTTCGAAATTTTTACGATATTCGTTGTTGTATTCGTAGCGGTGGCGGTGACGTTCTTGGATCGTTTCTTTTCCGTATAGGGAGAAGGTTTTCGTTCCTTTGGTCAGTTTGCAC
>JAYRRV010000148.1:0-1581 GCA_041909955.1 Candidatus Altimarinota bacterium | reverse complement strand
GATTTCCAACTGGTATCCCTCCTCCCCGATACGCTTTCCTACTATAAACTGTTTGAAAAAACGCTCCGAAGGGGAAAGATAGAACACATTCTTTACGGGGCATACGAAGAGGATGGATTCAGCGCATATCTTTTTGATTCATTCGGCCTTCTCGAAAAGGAATCGTTTTCTACCAAATTGGTGCAGGGTAAGGGAGTAGAGGAGCCGTTGAAGAAAATCGGCATGGAGTACGAAGACAAACATCTGAAAATAAACAGGCTCATCCTGTCCGGAACACTTTCGGATTCGGTGCGCCAAGACACATTCACCAAGGATGTAGGCATCTGGACCAATCCGCTCAAAAGGATTCTTCCCCATTTTTATGCGGATTATCTGAAAATGTTGGTGCCAGTTGACAACAACCCATTCCCCATACTTCAGTTTGACGTTTGTTTTGGAGCACTCATTTTTTCAGTCGAGAACAAAGGCTTCTCCCTCTTGAAGAACACCTTCAGTCCATCGCTTGCCGTGATGGGTCAGTCCGCTACGAGAAAGCACATCACTCTTCCTTCGATACGGCTGTCAAAGGAAGTATTTCTGTTTGCGATATCATTCATTGGGTCCTTTCTTATCTTCACCCTCCTGACCCAGTCTCCGGCAGGGTTCAATATGAGGCTTCCCAACTTTTTAGCAAAAGCAAAACCTACTCCTGCCCCAACTGCAGTGCCTGTTCCAACCGCAACCCCGACTCCGGAGGTAAAAAAGGATTCCCTCAAAGTGAAGGTCTTAAACGGCTCAGGCACTCCGGGGAAAGCGGGAGACGTGAAGACGGTTCTCAAAGAAAAAGGATATCAGGACATCGTCACTGGGAATGCGGAAACCTTCGATTTTGAAATTACCGAAATCGCGGTAAAAAAGGGCAGTGAACATCTTGGTTCGTTACTCCAGTCGGAAATCGCCGATTATGCGGGAAAGGCAAAAATAACTGTCCTTGCGGACAAAGAGGAGGCGGATGTAGTAGTGACCGTGGGTAAAGACTTCAAATAAAGTGATATAATAAGCTTCTTATATGGACAATGAAAAAGAAGATTTGCAGCGAAAGCTTGACAATATTCTCTCGAAGGTGAATCTTCCCTCGAAAAAATCAGAGGTGGCTGATTTGGAAAAACTCACCTATGAGGCGAATTTTTGGGGAGATCCGAAAGCTGCTGCCGAAACGCTGAAACGCATATCTGTTCTGAAGAAGGAAATAGAGGATATTGAGATGATGCAGCTTCTTGTAGAGGAGAATGATTTGGAAAATGCCCAAAAACTCGTTTCACAATATGAAATCTTGTTGTTTCTTTCCGGTCCTTATGACAAGGGAGATGCCGTGTTTTCCATTCATGCAGGTCAAGGTGGCACTGAAGCCATGGACTGGTCATCAATGTTGTTTCGCATGTATACCCGTTTTGTAGAACGAAAAGGATGGTCATATGAAATGGTTGATAGGGTGGATGGGGAGGAGGCAGGGATAAAAAGTGTCACCATCGCGGTCCACGGCAGGTTCGCCTATGGACTGCTCAAGGCTGAAGCAGGTGTACATCGACTGGTCCGTCAATC
>JAYRRV010000147.1:0-2318 GCA_041909955.1 Candidatus Altimarinota bacterium | reverse complement strand
TTCCGGGAGGGAAATTGCGGTGACGTTTTCCGCGCCCAGTGCGTCCACGGCGAGTTTGAGCGTGAGTGCGGAGTCTATGCCTCCGCTGACGCCCACCACGGCGCGGTGCTTAACGGCTGCTGCCGCTCCAGCCTTCTTGAAATATTTTTTGATACCCCGGATGAGCTGGTCGTAGATGGATTGAAGTTGTTCGGTTTCCATGAGTGTCAAAGATTAGTATCGTTTCAACGTCCTGCGGATTTCCAGGTTTTGGGCTTTTGTTTTGAGTTCGTTGCGGCGGTCCCATTTCTTTTTTGCCGTGCAGATCCCGATGGTCATTTTAATATAGTTGTGGCTTAAATGCAGGTCTAAAGGAATGATGGTCGTGCCTTTGGTGTCCAGCTCTTTCTGCAGTTTGACGATCTGTCCCCGGCTGAGGAGAAGTTTGCGTCGCTGATCGGGGTTGTAGGCGGGGTTGGGGGCGTGCTTGTACGGGGAAATGTGGATGTTGCGGGTGAACGCCTCTCCGTCCGTGATTTCCACAAAGCTGCCCTTGAGGTTGGCATGTCCAAGGCGTACGGATTTGACTTCCGGTCCGCTCAGAACAACTCCGGCCTCGAGTTTTTCCAGCACTTCGTAGTCGACGAATGCTTTTTTGTTCTGGGCCAGGAATGAACTTTTGTCTGCGTGAGCCATGACATGGATGCCTTACGGCGTCAGGCGGTAAATGGTTCTTGGGAACGGTATGCTGGAGCGGATGTGTTCCAGGCCGCAGATCCAGGTGACGAGGCGTTCGAGGCCGTATCCGAATCCGCTGTGAGGGACTGAGCCGAATTTGCGGAGGTCCAGATACCACTGGAACTCTTTGACGGGGAGTTTGTGATCCTGGATGCGTTTGAGCAGGGTGTCATAGTCGTCTTCGCGCTGGCTTCCGCCGATGATTTCGCCGTAGCCTTCGGGTGCGAGCAGGTCCGCGCACAATACGCGGGTGGGGTCTTTGGGGTCGCGTTTCATGTAGAAGGCTTTGACTTCCGAGGGGTATTTTTCCACGAAGATCGGCTTGTCGTACTTCTGGGTGAGCATGGTTTCGTCGTCGCCGCCAAGGTCGTCGCCGTCCTTGATGTCCGAGCCCATTTCCTGGAGCTCCTTCACCACGTCGGTGTGGGTCTTGCGGATAAACGGAGGGACGATTTTTTTGAGGGGTTCGATGTTGCGTTCAAGAATCACCAGTTCTGGAGTGTTTTTTTCCAGCACGCGTTTGACGATGTGGGCCACCATGCCTTCCTGGGTTGCCATGTTTTCCTCGTGTTCCACAAAGGCCGCTTCAGCGTCCATCATCCAGAATTCAGTGAGATGGCGGCGGGTCTTGGATTTTTCCGCACGGAACACCGGGCCGAAATCGAAACATTTGCCGACGGAGTAGATGGCGGCTTCAATGTAGAGCTGCCCGGATTGGCTTAAATAGGCGTTTCCGAGGTCAAAATATTCCACGCCGAACAGTTCGGTCGTTCCTTCGCAGGCGTTGGGGGTCAGGATTGGCGCGTCTATTTTGATGAAGCCGTTGTCGTTGAAGTATTCGTAGGTGGCGTTGATGATGGTGTTGCGTACCCGCTGGATGGCCCACTGTTTGCTGGAGCGGAGCCAGAGGTGGCGGTTGTCCAGAAGGAAGTCGATGCCGTGGTCTTTTTTGGAAATCGGATATTCTTCCGTGTTGAGATGGACGATTTCAATGTTGGAGACCTGGAGTTCGTAGACACCTTCCTGCTTAGGGTGCTTGGTTACGAGGCCCGTGACCCTGACGGAAGATTCCGCGGTGAGTTTTTCCGCATTTTCCGCGGTTTTTGCGTCGACTTTTGCGGCTTCCAGCACACCCTGTGCCATTCCGCTTCCGTCGCGCAGCTGCAGGAAGTACAGTTTGCCGTTCCCGCGTTTGTTGAACATCCAGCCCTGAATAGTCGCTTCGTTTCCGACGTGGTCTTTGAGGTTTGCGATTGTGGTGATCATACGTTGAAAAATCCTTAAAATACTGTGGATAAGATACTCAAAGGAGGTGGCTTCGGCAAGTTGACTCCGCGTGGCGCGCGATTGTTAAGCCGCCGGAGCTTCAATGATCGAGTTTTGCTGACCGCTTTCCGCGATCTTGAGATAGAGCACTTTGCAGATCGGGTCGTCGAGGTGTTTTTTGAGGTGGATCATAGCGTGCCCTTTTCTTTCCCAGTCGTTGAGGGAGATGGCGTTTTTTGCGTAGGTCGTGAGGCAGTAAATATCGTCCGCGATGAACGGTTCCAGAAGTTCCAGCGACTTTGCTGTCGCTTCGGGATTTTTGAGTCTCCTGGCGA
>JAYRRV010000146.1:0-1754 GCA_041909955.1 Candidatus Altimarinota bacterium | reverse complement strand
GAACGTCACTTTTTTCTACCAGCCGATCAACCCGTTTCTCACGGATTTTTACCATCTGCCCTGGGATCCCAACAAGCTGGCGACCCAGAACACCAAGGCCCGCATCCGCGCGGTGCTTTTGTACAACTATGCCAACACGGCGGACGCACTGGTACTCGGGACATCGAACAAAAGTGAAACACTACTCGGCTATGGCACAAAATACGGTGATCTTGCCGCAGACCTGGAAGTGATCGGAGACCTTTTCAAAGATGAAGTGTTTGCCCTCGCGGACCACATGGGACTCCCCCGGGAAATCATCGAAAAAATCCCGACCGCAGAACTCTACCAGGGACAAACGGACGAAGGCGAACTTGGAGCGAGCTACGGCCAGCTCGACCCGATCCTCAAGCGGTTAAAGCTCGGCGAAAACCAGCTTATTGAACGCGGCATGAACCCGACGCTCGTACATATGGTGCTCAAACGCGTCGAAAAAAATAAGCACAAAACCGAAATGCCCCCCGTCATCAAAATTAAGAAATAACCCCCAACACCATGCCCGCACTTTTCATCGGAAGATTCCAACCCTTCCACCTTGGACACCTGGACGCCATCCAACAGGCGGTCAAAAAAACCGATATGCTTCTCATTGGTGTCGGGAGCTCGGACGACAACTACCGCCCGGAGAATCCATTTACGGCCGGAGAACGAATAGAGATGATAAAAAGCGCACTGGACGAAGCAAAAATTGCCCCGGAAAAGTACATGATCATTCCGATTCCGAACATCAAAAATTTTGAACTTTGGCCGCATCATGTGGAACAATCCCTTCCTCCCTTCGACACGGTATACACCAGTTCAGACATCGTAAAAATCCTCTTTGAAAACGCCAACAAAACCCGAAAGGATCCGCACACAATCATCTGGATACCAAAAAAACTCAAAATCAGCTCGACGAATATCAGAAAAGAGGTCCTTCAAAACAAAAAATGGGAACCAATGGTCCCTGCATCCGTCCGGAAGTTACTCAAAAACTGGGGATTCCGTGACAGGCTGAAAGCCGTTCAGGAAGCCGAGAAATAAGAGGGCGTTCCGTTCAGGGGTGTAATTTGACATATTTATGTATTTATTGTAAACTGCGGCCCAATACTCATTGAGCCTTTTGCTGTTTTGTGCTTCAATAAGACGGCCCAGCGATCTTGGGTAAATAATTTGCGTTTCACCAAATCCCTATGACTACTATCAATCCCCTCATCTTCCGCGCCTACGACATCCGTGGTATTGCCCAGCCTAAAAACCCACAAGATCCGGCAGACCTGACCCCGGAAACCGTCAACCTGATCGGCAAAGCTACCGGCACCTACATGAAGCGCCTCTACGGAACCAAGAACATGATGGTCGGCCGGGACAACCGCCTCCATTCCCCCGCCCTCCAGAAAGCTTTCATCGAAGGAATACTTTCAACGGGAATCGACGTCGTGGATGCGGGACTTTCCACATCCCCGCTCCTCTACTATGCCGTTTGCAAATTCAACATGGACAGCGGAGTAAACATCACCGCCAGCCACAACCCCAAAGAGTACAACGGAATAAAAATCGTGCGTCAGAACGCCCACTCCGTCTGTGGCGACGAACTTCAGGAGATTATGAAAATCGCCCGGGCGATGGATTTTGAAACAGCGAAGCAGAAGATCCGGGAGCTGGAGGAAAGCAAAAACAACTTTTTCAGATATGAGGGTTTGAAACTGTACTTGTTTTGGGGCGGTATGGTCTGT
>JAYRRV010000145.1:0-2592 GCA_041909955.1 Candidatus Altimarinota bacterium | reverse complement strand
CCGGCAACTTTCGACTCTTCGGCGGATTCTCCGATGTGTATTGGAACGGACCAGTCTTTGCAGCCTTCCGGACAGGGGGGATGCCAATTCCCGGTGCTTTCCAGCGATGGCGTGAACAACGACACCAATTTATGGGGAGCCGCACGCGAATGTTATTTAAGCGATTCGGGTATTCAGGGGCAACTGAACGATATTCAGACGGCGAGTTATGGTGGCTGTACTATCCAGAGTTTTGTGCAGAGTCACATCCAGAACTACCTTGTACTTACGAATGTTATCAACCCTGATGTGTTAATTCCCGGGCAGTCTTTGGATACCGCGGAGGCAAAAAAAAGATTAGTGATTCACTACCGGGTGGTTGCGGAACCGGGTGCCGACAAACCAAAGCTGGTTCGTGAGGCCGCTTCCATCAGTGCGGATGGTTTTGCCCTGAACGGTCAGGTCAAACAGAGTATCGACGTACAAATCAACCAGAGTTCTTTCCTGCCGGTCTTCAACTTTTCGCTGTATCACACGAAGACGAATTGACAGTTTTTCATCTGCCAATTGACAGTTGGTGTCCTTGTTGCTTCAATAAAGGGGTCTTTTTATCATTTCCAATGAAGAATACCGGAAAGTTTTACGTTACGACCTCGATTGCTTATGTGAATGCCCGTCCCCATATCGGTTTTGCCATGGAGGTTATTCAGGCCGATGTGCTGGCAAGGTATCATCGTTTGTCCGGCGCCAACACTTTTTCGATGACCGGTACTGACGAACATGGGATGAAACTTGAACAGGCAGCCAAGGATCAGGGGAAAACTCCGCAGGAGCTGGTGGATGAGAACTCCGCCTATTTCCGCGCTCTGCAAAGTTTGCTTGGGCTTTCCTTTGATCATTTCATCCGCACGACCGACGAGTATCACGTGAAAGGGGCTCAAAAGTTGTGGAAGAGGATGGTGGAGGCGGGAGACATCTACAAAGGTTCGTACGAGGGAGTGTATTGTGTGGGGTGTGAATCTTTCAAGACGGAGAAGGAGATTGTTGACGGCATGTGTCCGCTGCACAAGACCGCGCCTCAAAAACTAAAAGAGGAAAATTATTTCTTTAAACTTTCCAAATACAGCGACGAGATTAAGCGGCGTATTGAAGGTGGGCAGTTGGTGATATTACCCGAGGCCCGTAAGCACGAGATACTCTCTGTCCTTGATGAGGGGCTGAAGGATGTCAGTTTTTCCCGCCCAAAGAAGGTCCTGGAGTGGGGGATTGAAGTGCCGGATGATCCGACACAGGTGATGTACGTGTGGTGCGACGCCTTGTCCAACTATATCACCGGTGTGGGTTACGGCCATGACGAGGAAAAGTTCAAAACCTACTGGCCTGCTGATGTTCATCTCATCGGGAAGGATATTTTGCGTTTTCATTCCGCGATCTGGATCGGCATGCTTTTGTCCGCCGGCATTGCGTTGCCACGCGCCATTTACGTCCACGGTTTCATCACTTCCGAAGGCATGAAGATGAGCAAGAGCCTGAACAATGTGGTCGACCCGGTGACGGTGGTCGATCAGTACGGAGTTGATGCGCTGCGTTATTTCCTGCTCAAAGAAATTCCCACGACCGATGACGGGGATTTCAGCCAGACACGGTTCACCACGGTATATGAATCGGAACTTGCCGACAGTTTGGGAAATCTGGTGAGTCGCGTGTTGGCCATGACTCACAAATATTTTGAGGGAAAAGTCCCCGATGCCGGTGCAGTTTCCGATGATACTGAATTTGCCCCCAAACTTGCGACGCTCTGGAATAATTATGATGCCTCGATTGCGGGATTTGACCTTAAAAGGGCTTTGGAGCACGTTGTTGAACTTGCGTACGATGCGAACAAGTATGTGGAGTCCCAGAAACCCTGGTCGCTTGCCAAAACCGACCAGAAGGCTCTGGCGGTTGTTTTGTATAATCTTCTGGAAATGATCCGTCACCTGGCTTTTCTGCTCCTTCCGTTTATACCCTCCGCATCACAAAAGATCCTCGGATATCTGGGGTATGGTGATGTTGAAGTGTACGGAAAAGGCCGTGAATGGGCACAGCTCAAACCCGGCGCTCAGCTTCAAAAGGCGGAGCCGTTGTTTCCGAAGGTTGTTGAGAAGACCGTTTAGCCAATTTTGGTGACGATGGTGTCGATGATGATCCGGACGATGGCCCAGGCTCCAATAACCACCACCAGGCCGATGATTGCCCAGGTGAGTGTTTTTTTTGCGCCCTCCATCGCGTTTTCGTCACCGTGCGAGGTGACGTATCGTAAACCCGAGACGGCGATAAACAGGACTGCTGTCGGGGCCGCAAGGTACAGCAGGCCTCCCGCGATGAGCTGGAGGAAATAGTTGCCGTAGTCCGCTTCTGTGCCTCCTTTGATCACCACGACCGGCGCATATTCTGGGTGCAGATCCGGATTAATTTGCACGGCGGCAATCGCCGACGGTATGGTCGCAGACATGACCGCGAAGAGGAACAATATGGTGGTGAGAAGTTTTTTCATAGATTTATCCGAATTTGAGTTGTGAGACTCCAAGAACCAGCGCGTACGATGTTGCGATGATGGCCAGTGCGATAATT
>JAYRRV010000144.1:0-8973 GCA_041909955.1 Candidatus Altimarinota bacterium | reverse complement strand
GGCCGGCGCTACAACCGCGAAGCCCTGGAAATCACCTACCGCGGAAAGAACATCGCCGACGTGCTGGACATGACCATCGCGGAAGCGCTTGAATTCTTCACGAACATCCCGAACATCAAGACCAAGCTGGAAACCCTCTACGAAGTCGGCCTTTCCTACGTCAGCCTCGGCCAGTCGGCAACCACCCTCTCCGGAGGCGAAGCCCAACGTATTAAGCTCGCCACGGAGCTCTCCAAGCGCTCAACGGGCCAGACACTCTACGTCCTGGACGAACCGACCACCGGTCTCCACTTCGATGACGTGGCAAAACTCCTCGGCGTACTTCAGAAACTCGTGGATAAGGGAAACACGGTGCTCACCATTGAGCACAACCTGGACGTCATCAAGTCCGTAGACTACATCATCGACCTGGGTCCGGACGGAGGTGAAGGCGGTGGTGAGATCGTAGCCCAGGGGACGCCGGAAGAGGTGGCGAAAGAAAAACGTTCATATACCGGTATCTGGCTCAAAAAGTGCCTTAAAATCAAATAATGCTCAAGCCTGTCTGGAACCCGTTTTCCCGGTATGCCGACAAACAGGAAAAGCGGGTCGACAACATATTGAAAAAAATTGCTTTTCTTGGCGTTTTTGAGGCCCAGAGAAAGATAGAGGAAATGATGCAGACGAACCTGGTGATTTTGGATTTATGGCTTGAGGCAAGGTTTAAAGGTTATAAGTACCTCACCCGGTCAGCCAGGAAAAAACTGTACCGGAACAGCGAAACGACTTCGCGGATCTTTTTGGAGTTTGCCTCGGAACTCAAATGGGACGACGGAGCCCTGTATCGGAACATCCAGGATCTTGGACTTTCCAGGCCGTCGCTGCCAGGGGACGACGAAAAACTGCGATTTCTGGCCTCCATTATGCTTTTCCTGAGCCCGAGATCGGGAAGGTATGAATACCTGGAAGGGGCATCTTTTGGCAAACTGCTGCGAAATCTTGAAAAAAATGAAAGACTGATCGGCGACTGCAACCAGATCGTGACATTGTATACCTATCTGTACTCGCTCAAATACGACCTGAAGGAACTCCGGATCAAAATCATGCCCGGGCATGTCTGTCTGCACTTTAAAGGCATAGATATCGAAGCGACATCCGGTTCTTTTGCCAACTATAGGGAGTACACCAAAATATTGCCCATCACCGAGCTGATTTCCACCAATCTCCTGGATGTATCGGACTTCAGGGACAAACAGATCAAGGTTAACCCGAGGGACTTTTTAAAAGCCGCACAGCTGGCGAACCATTTATCATCGGAACGTGAGCTGGTGGGCGGCAACCTTAAGATCGCCTACCACAACGTGGCAGTGGACGCCCTCAAGGACGACGATTTTGAAACCGCCCTGTTCTTTGTGAAAACCGCCGGAATAACGACTGATGAGGACAGAAAATTCGAAGCGAACATCCTTCACAATGCGGTCATTTTTTATGTTAAAAAACTGGATTTCCGCAGGGCGAGGTACTATTCAGAGAAAGCTGGGGACCCTGAGCTCAAAAGATACGTCGACGAGCAGGAAGGTATGAACTACTACCATAATGACTCACTGTCAAAAGCAAGGGAGCTTTTTACGAAAGCCGGAAACCAACAGATGGTCAGGGCCTGCTATGCAAAAGAGTACAACCAGATCCAAAGCAGGGTGGCGGGTCTCAGGCAACTGGATGTCATGCGCGCCCATAAGGGAGATTACCGCAAAATGCTGGATCTGGCCCAAAAAATAGGGGATCAGGCTCTTGTGGATAATGTTCGGAACATCCTCAAACAGCTCTAGCCGGTTTTAGGGACCTAAATGTTCCCACCAATACTTTTCACACAGAAGGCCTATTTCGTCGATTTTATGGCCGTTTTTTGAGCGAACAGTGTTTTTACCGCATCAAATCAACAAAAAACGGAACATACAGCGGTAAAATTGACAGGAAGAGTTTTGAACATATTTTCTTCAACAAAAGTTGACGATTGTATAAAAAACCCTTATTAGATTTAATTAAATTTAATTAAATTGCCTAAAATTTAATAAAACATAATAAAGTATCAAATATGGCAATGTTTAAAACTTGTTGAGATAGGATTTAATTAAATTTAATAGAATAAATATAAGTTGCTAAAACTATTGAAAAATGTTGTTTAATATGATATAAAACACTCGATAGATAAAAATAAATAAACAGAGGTGTATATCATTGTTCGTTGTTTGAAAATATGCTAAACTTAGATAAGGTATAAAAAATCAAAACAACCTTATTTTAAGTTCAAAGAAATGGACGAAAAGATCCTAACTCCGGACCAAGTTGCCCAGATTTTGCAGGTTCATCCCTTCACTGTCTTAAAATTCATAAAACAAGGGAAATTGAGGGCAAGTAAGCTTGGACGGGTATATCGAATTCGCCAAAGTGATGTCATGAAGTTTCTCGACGAGCAGGAAGCTGCTGCTGCGAGTAAGTCCTTTGCTTCCAGGAAGCAGGCTACTCCGAAGGAGGCAGATACGCAGACCGCTCAAGACAAAAACCAAATGGCACTACCATCGGCGGAGTCAGTCAATGGATCGACCGGACAGGAAAGCGAAAATCTGTTGGAAATCGAAAATACGCTTCCAAAACCGGAGAAAGAAAGTTTTGTCCAATCTGTAAGCAGAAAAAAAGAACAACAATCAACCCCAAACCACAGCCGTACCGACGAAATGGATCATTATATTTTAGACTAGGAACCCTTCCCCGATGATATTTAATTGCACCAATTGCGGAATCTCCGTCTCAAGTAAAAAGGTGAACTGCACCTACTGCAGAGCATCCAACGCCGAGATCATTGAGATGATGGAAGGCCGTTCACACGCTTCCATCAATCCAAAGGAGAAACTCCAATTGAAGGAGCGGAACAAAGGAACCATATTTTCTTTCGTACTCCGGTAACAATCAGTAATAACCACCCCGTTCCTCAGCGGAACTATGGAGCAGTCACAGCCTTGAACCCGGCGCAGCTCCAGAAGAACCTCAACTATGGCCCTAGAAAAGCACAAAAAATCCCCAATCGTTGCATTGGGGATTTTTTTAATCTGGAAATTTATGAGCATACTTTATCCAGGACCCCTTTGGTGCACTGGGCCGTCTGGTCAATGAACGGAAAGGTAGCAATGATTGACTGTTCAAGATAATTGACGCGGTCAATGATTTCTTTCACGATGCTATCCGAGCTTTCCTGATAGAGCTGCTGATATTGCGCGAGATATTCGGTTCGGGTCAGTTGATCGTTGTAACGTGCACTTTCCGAGGCGGTAGCCGCCTTGAACTGGTCAAACGTGAATCCGGAAGGTGCTCCCTTGGGAGTATTTCTATCAAGCTCCCCGGCAATATCAGACCACGCGGTTTCAGGGTCCAGTCCATTTATTTTTGTATCGAGCAAACCGCCAAACATGCCACCGGTCCGTTTGAACGGGGTATTGACGATTTTATCCCATTTTTTGGTGATGGTTTCCGCTGCCTCCTTGACGGCGGCGAATCCTCCAAGATTTTCCTTAAACTCATTCCATTTCGCGATCAGATTCCCCCATGTCGGGTCGGAACAGTTTTTGTACGTTTCTTGACGGGCCTTGTACTTGCTGATGAATTTTTCCAGAAGTACACGGGACTCCTCGAGCGAAAAGAAATTTTTGTCATAGACAAAATATTCGATAAATTCATTCGACACGCCCTTTTCGGACTTTATAAGAATATTGCCATTGTCCACCTCGACATATTTTCTTAAAAAATACAGTTCCGCCTCGAGTTCATGATAGGTCTTTGCGAGCTTTGGTGCTCTGGAATCGCAGGTATAAAAGGCGTTCCGGATCTGGGTCCTGGCCTTTTCGATGCGGTTTAAGAGGTTGTCGATATCCAGATACAAACACATATTGGCGTTGTACCGGACCAAGATATCCTTCCAGTATTCAACGAAGCCGTCATAACTGATCACGGCAGAAAGGAAATTTCCCCAGTCGCGCGCTCCGTTACGGCACATAACGGCACCGCCTTGCCCGGATGCATCGCCCGTTTGGGCATTTGCCGCCGGAACACTGGAGGTATGGACGATTGCCATAACCGTTACCAGGAACCCGATGGTGATGATGATATATTTTTTCATATTATTGGCATTCTTTAATCTTCGGAAGATTTTCACATGGATGTTCCTCGTCGAGGTCACCGACTTTTTCATGGAGACGATGAAGTATGTTCTGGAACGAATCAAAGAAGTAGTTCATCTGCTCAAGTTCACGGCGGATACTTTGGAAAAAGCCCGCATCGGTATCACTCTGCAAAGAGACTTCGGCCACTGCCGCGGCCCGTGAAACAGCTTGCTGATTGCCTTTCACCGCCTGCTGGATGCTGTTGTTGACCTGCGGGAGTGTCGTGGCCGGCGAAGCGTAGGCGGCCGCAGCCTTTGCGGCGGTATCGGCGACCGAAGGGACAAACGGATCCTGTTCAGGATCTTTGGGATCGGGAATCTTTTTTTCGTAGAACGGATAAGGTTTATAGGTGTTGACGAATTTTTCCCACTCATCAACCATGGAAGTTCCGTAAATCAGGTCATCGTTGGTCGGGGTCAAAATTGGTTTTGAGACGGCATGGAAACGGATGCCGGCTTTGGCGAAAAGATCCGCGGTGGCCTGCTTGCAGATCCCCGGTTCCAGCAGATTTCCGGTGGCTTTGCCCGGAATAAGGCTGTGATTGATGGTTTCTTTGAGCTTTTCGTTGATTTTTTCAATGTGGCAGGCGATGCAGTTGTCGGAATCAACGTAAGCTGAAGCCGTTTTTTTGATAAAATTGACCTGGATACAGAGAACTTCACCACAGGGGAGGTCCTCAAGCCAGCTGCCGGCCGGAGCCGGAGCCGCCGGAGGGGTCACCGGTGGATTGTAGTCAAATTCTGTCGGACTGGTGAGGGCGCTCGAAGTAGATCCGGTATTTTCCCCGCTACCAGAGCCGCCACCGGACCCGCCATTACCCGAGCCGGATTTCGGGGTTGTTGTCGTGGGGGTTTCCTTATAATTGGGGTCGGTAGACTTCTTGGTATCAAAATCTTTCAGTGCTTTATCAATTTTGTCATCGGCAAAACAGATATTGGGATTGTCGGTGGCGCTCGGTTTTGTACCGAGCCCTGTGGTTTTGGAGGCGCCGCCTCCGCCCGAAGAGGTGTCGGAGGAAGCAGTGTCGCCGCCGGTTAACGCGCTGGATGTTGAGCCGGTACCTCCGGAGGAGGCCGGTGATTTTGCGGGGGTTTTACTTCCCGGAGTTCCCGGTCCGCCGGCCGTTCCCGCCCCGCCGCTGGAACTTTCGTTAAAAGCTCCGCCAACGTCGATCTTATCCGACTTGTTGAAAAGAATTTTCTGAATGTTGTCGAGGTCGTTGATCAGATCAAAGCCCGAATCAGAAGTGTCGCCATTGGCAAACATCTCATTTGGGGTGACCGCAGCCTCAATGTCCGCCTTGAAAGCGAATATCTCCTTTTCTTCCTGGTATTTTTGCTGGATGGTGATCATTTTTTTTGCAGCCTGGTCCTGGGTAAGGTAGGGATTCTTGTCCAATATCGGACCAAGGTCGTTATTCATGATGCGGACCATATTCGATTCGGTGGTTCCAAAGGCTCCGGCGGTATTCTTAAAAGCCTTCTGATCCGGAGACACTTTGGTCATGTTCAGAACGTTTTCGTACAAATCCTGACCGACATCTTCCGGGTCGGTTTTACCGAACGTGGCCGACCAGTCGGCGTCGGGTATGTTCAGATGCAGACAGCTGGTCCACGGGAAGGTGCATTCCGCGCCCGAATTGGAAGATGGGGTGTCGCCCTCGGCGCCCAGAGCGGTACGGCTGATCACCGGACTGAAGAGTGCGGAGGAGAACATGAGGAAACCGATGATATAGAGAATTTTTTTCATCGAATCAGGTGCAGGATGTAGTGGTAAGGTCAATGAATTTTGAAGGATAGGAATCCGTGGAATGACGGATCTCCACGATTTTGTCGCGGTACTTCTCCAGATTGGCGTAAATATCCACATACTTCAGATGAATCGGCCACGCCACGCGGAGCTGGTCGTATGCCGAAAGGGTCTGGTCCAGCGTCTTTTTTGCGGTGGAAAGCTCATCCTTGATGATCGTGTCCCTGGAAACGATTTTTCTTACGGCGGAGATGGAATCCAGGTACTGCAACCCCTTCTTTTCCCAGTCGGCCTTTTCCTTTTCGGTCTCAAAAACTTCCTGCTGCTTGTTTTTTAATGCGGCCACAAAATTGAAATACCCCTTGTAGGCCTGTGCATCCGCGCCGAGGTCGCAGAACGCCTGCATATCCTGAGTGAGCGCGATGGTTCCCTCTTTTGCCAGACCGCAGGCCGCACTGTACCCGCCGAGGAGGGTGGTGGCGACGCAGAAAGTACTGTAGTTGTTCTGGTCGTTATAGCACTCTTCAACGGTAAAAGGAGTTCCGTCTTCATGGAACGCCTTGCCGTTCGGATCGTCCGGGTTACTCTGAAGATTGGTCATCATGAGCTTGATATACCGGTTAAACGCCTCGTTCATGTTGTTGTGATACGTGGCGATAATGTCTTCGGTACTCAGTTTTCGGGAGTCGTAGGGATTCATCACGTCTTCCTCCAGCGCTTTGGAGACAAACACAAGAATGCTCATGGAGAGGAACATCGCTCCCAGGATGATGACGCTGATGGTAAGTCTAGGATTTTTCATATTAGCCTTTTACGCAGCCAGTTTTCGGGAAACAGGACAGCTTGGTGCTGAACGTGTCCAGATAGGCTTTGGTATAAACAAATTGCTGAAAAAGATTGGCGAGCTGGGCGTTGATCTGCTGGTATTTCTGGAGCAGTGCGAAAGATTTTTTGACACCGGACGTTCTGACGGCATGTTTTTTCAGTAGAAGGCGGGCATCGGAAAGGGTGGTCTCGATGATCTGTTTGCATCTGTTCGGCTCAACTCCGGTGGTCACCTGGAGCGACAGCATTTTTGGATAGAATTTGGAAAAGGCGGTATACATTTCCGTGCGCAGTTCCCGGTATTTCCCGATGGCGTTCTCCAGCAGGGAAGCGGTTGAACTCTTGTTCTGGAAATTGGTCTCCATGAAATTCCGGAAATCTTCCAGTTCCTTGGAGGCAAAAACTTTCATTTCCGGTTCGCAGAGGCCGGTGGCCTCTTCGGTCGAACCTTGGAAAGGATAGGGGACACTGCCGCTTCCGGCATTCTCTTCCGCCTGGGTGGGCATGACGAGCGAGTTGCCGAAAAAGAACAGGACGGCAACGACCACGGTAAGGGTGGCGGGATTGATTTTGAGTTGTGGAACGAGCTTTTTCATATCTTAACATTATATCATACTTTGACGGCCTTTTCCTCTGCCTATTCAGCGGTTACGGGGTTTTGTTCAGGGATCTCAGTGATCTCCACCACGTTACTCTTGCTGAAGATCTCGGAATTATCATCGTTGGAGATGACACCGAACAGTTTGTCGCCCGGAATGATATCGGCGGTATGGTCGATCGATGACGGACAAGGACAGGTGTTGCATTCCGGTTGGATGACGTAGAGACCTTCCCCCAGATCTTTTCGCGGATCGATCAGATCGTCGCCCTCGACCAGCGGATCGGTACCCCGGCCGACTTCGGTGCCATCGTTGATGCCGCCGCCGTCGGTGTCCGGGTTTTGCCATTCGGTGCCATAAATATTCTGTTCATCATAGTCGGAAAGTCCGTCACCGTCGAAATCGTCGTCGTCGTTCGGTTTGAGTGGGTCGGTATTGTTGATGAGCACCTCATCGCCATCATTGACGCCGCCGCCGTCGGTATCTTTGTTGTTCGGATCGGTGCCGTAAATTTTGATTTCATCCTTGTCCGGAAGTCCGTCACCGTCTTTATCGAACGGATCGTCCGTAAGATCGAGCGGGTTGGTGGCCTTTTTGACTTCGTCGCCGTCGCGGACCCCGCCGTTGTCGGTATCGGGATTATGCGGATCGGTTCCGTGCTTATACTCCTCAAGATTGGTGAGCCCGTCTCCGTCCGGATCAAAATCCGCATCACGCGGATCGTGGGGATTGAGTCCGTTCTTCAGCTCCCAGAAGCTTGGCATGCCGTCCCCGTCGTCATCGACGAGTGAGCAGTCGTAGGTGGTCAGGACGCGGTCCGCCATGGCGATAAACCCTCCCCGAGTGAGGATCTCTTCCGGTTTCATCGCTTCATCCGAAGTGAGAATAAACGCCTTGCGGACGCGGGTTTTGTCTTTGAGGTACGGAGTCAGATCCTGCGCGATCTGGATATATGGCGCATAATAAGGCTCGGTGAGCGGAATGGTTCCCATGTCGATGACTCCCTTGCGCTGCAGTGCCTCCAGAATCACTTTTACGGCTTCAGCACGGGTAATGTTCGCGTTTGGTTTGAACGGAGTCTTGCCGGTTACCGGATCGAGTTCCGCCTTATAACCCGTGATGAAGCCCTGGAACGCGGCCTCTTTGGTAATGGCGTAGTACCATGGGAGTTTTCCCTGGATATGAGGGATATCGGTAAAGAGCGAAGGACTTTCGTATGCCTCTTTGCGTGGGATGATACAGAAAATCTTGAGCATGATGTCGGCAAATTCTGCACGGGGTATTGCCACCGTGGAACCGAGGACGATGTTGCTCCCGCTTGGGATTCCCTCAAGGATACGGCGCTGGAACATATTGTAAATGCTCTGGAAGTACGGGTTGTCGGCAGTGACGTCGGTGAACGGAAGAGAAGCCGCCTTGCTTGGATCACGGCCGAGAGAAAGTTGCAGTCCGTCGGGTATGCCGTCGCCGTTGGAGTCTGGATTTAAAGGATTAGAACCTGCCCGGTACTCCTCAAGGTTGGTGAGTCCGTCTCCGTCGGTATCCAGCTGGGCATCCGTAATGTCGTTCGGATTCAGTCCGTGGATGATTTCCCACTCATCAGGGAT
>JAYRRV010000143.1:0-5724 GCA_041909955.1 Candidatus Altimarinota bacterium | reverse complement strand
GAAATCTGATAGCTTAGTCCATTCTAGTTATTTTCAGCTTCATGTCAAATAAAAAAGCACCCCGGTTTTTGGCCGGAGTGCTTTAGGTTTCCAAGGTTGATTAAATCCCGAAGTTTTTGAACCAGAAATTGTGGACGATATAGTTGAATATTCCGTCCGCCTGGTGCTTGCTGCCGTGATCGGTGATGACGGCAATGGCGTTCTGGAACTGCACTGCCACGACTTCGTCAACGCTGGTTCCGACCTGGTTTACCTTGTGGAACCAGACGGAGGGCTGGGTGTTTATGAGCAGGTTGTCGATACCGTTGGAAAGTTTGTACGGATCGGTGGTCGGGCTTGCCCCGAAGAATTTCTCCATGGACAGTCTGTCTGGGTTTTCCTTGATGCTGATGCTGATATCCAGAACTTTTTGGTCGAGACTGGAGAGGAATTTGAGCATGTTCGGGGTGTCGCCGTTTGAGATGAGCAGGGATTGCGGATATTTGGTCGCATACCCGAAGAGTGCGTTCGGATGGGTGGCGTCAAGGATGGTGAACGTCGGTTTGCCGGAACTTTCAAGGTACGAGTAGGCGTACAGATTTACCGAGAAAGGAATGGTATTGCTTGCGAATACGCTGGTCGGATCCTCAATATTGTTCGGGAAGTTGTCGGAGACCGCTTTTGCGCGGTAAATAAGTTCGGCGAGTTCTCCGCGGGTGAGGTTGTTGCCCGGGTAGAACAAAACGGCCGATTTGTTTCCGGACGTAAGATTGTAAGCGTCGTAAATGTTTTTGAGAGCCGCAAAGTTGACGTACGCAACAAACCAGTCCGTTTTTTTAACGTCCGGAGCGATGGATCCCGATGCGGTGATACCTCCACGGGAAACGGCGTAGGACATGGTGCTTTCATTGTAGAATTCTTTCAATACAATTTTATATGCTTCGGCCTTGTTGATGTTGTTGGCGGGGCGGAATTTGCCGTCCGGATATCCCTGGACGGTTCCGCGCTGGCGTGCGAGGGCAACATACTTGGCATACCATTCCGTTTTTGGCGTGTCGGGGAACATTTGCGCTCCTGCCAGGGCGGCATCGGCGTCGTCTTCGTTGCCGTCAGCTATGAAGATCATCTTGAGCATTTCCGCACGGTTGACCGGGTTGTTCGGACGGAAGGTATTGTCTCCGTAGCCTTTGATGACTCCGTTGACGCTCAGCCATTCAATGGCTTTGTAATGCGGGTCGGTTCCGCTGACATCGGTGTAGCCCAGGCTGGTTGCCGCACCGGCAATGCCCACGTTGAGCATGGTAGCCGCCATCGATCCGATGACCAGCAGGGAAATTTTTCCTTTCATGGGTGAATGATTAAAGGATAAAGAGAGAATTTTTTAGGTGTATCAATGACTTATAACGCTCCAACCCGTCCTTCGTTACTTATTATTCGTTCAGCGCCTCAAGCGGTTCCATGTGTGCGGCGCGTGAGGCCGGTATGAACGCGAAAATTGTACTTAGGAGAATCGAAAAGACAAAAATACCGCAGAGTGTTGCAGGGTCGTTCGAGAAAATGGACAGGGGTTTGCCGGTGACGTCGGGGAGGATGTTCAGGGCCACCATGTTCATTATTACTTCTCCGAGAAGACCAAGGACGATACCTATGACTCCGCCGATGATTCCCAGCAGGGCGGCTTCAGTGAGAAACATCATCTGGATGTTCCCACGGGTTGCTCCCAGGGCGCGGAAGATCCCGATTTCGGCTCTGCGTTCGGAGGCCGCCGAAAAGAAGGTGTTGGCGATCATGAGTCCCGCGACGATGAGAATCACCAGGCTGATCATGTTCAGTCCGAGGTTCACGAAACGGAAATTCTGTTCAAACGCTTTGATCTGCTGCTGGGCGGAGGTGACGTCGAGTCCCATGGTTTCAATGGCTTTTTGCACCTCCTCGGTGTGTTCCGCCGCGTCGGTTTGCACGTACAGGCGCAGATAGTTTTCCTGGTAGTTGGGGTCATGATCCTTGTTGAGTTTTCGCACGACGTCCAGAGGAAGGGTTACTCCCACGAGCGACGTTTTGTCGGAAAATCCCGTGAGTTTTGCCAGGACGGGATTGCTGGTGGTGTTGGCGTTGTTGAGGAACGTGGATTCATCCGGGAGGACGACGAGACTCAGCCCGGTGAGATCTTTTTCGGTGAGGTGCGGGAGTTTGCTGGACGCCGCAATGGTGAAATTGTAGATATCGATGATTCTGCGGGAGATGATGGCCGGGTAGTGTGTGCCCGGGTAGTTTTGAAGGGCGTTGTCCCAGTCTGTTTTTTGTTGGGGAGTTTGAAGCGTGTCCTGGATATATTCGGTCGGGAGACCGAAAATCATGGTGTCGGTCTGGAAGGTTTGCCCTGCAATGGAAATCTGCAATGAACTGACGTTACCGTAGTTCATTTCCGGGTACACTTTGGTGACGTGTGGGATTTTTTGGATCTCCTCCATCATTTCCGGGGTGACACGGGATTTGGTTTCGGAGGTAGGAATCAAATTGAGCAAAGATCCGCCGGAGCTTTTTCCCTGGACGGTGAGTTCGGTGAGCGGGCCGTTGCTGAGGATATTGGTGTAGATCGCTTCACGGAGGCCCGCGCTTAATCCGGTAAAGACCACCAGTGATCCGATGCCCACGGTGAGCCCGAGGGTTGTGAGCGCTGTTCTTAAGCGCTGGCTTTTAAGGTTCTTAATGGCGAGGCGGTAATACATGTTATCTCGTGAATTTATCGAAGCGGTTTTTTTCCAACAGGCGTCCGTCTTTTATTTCGATGGTGCGGTCTGCGTATTTGGCGATCTCACGGTCGTGGGTTACGACGACCAGCGTCATGTTTTCTTTTTTGTGGAGTTTTTTCAGAAGGGCAATGATACTTTGCCCGGTCATCGAATCGAGGTTTCCGGTGGGTTCGTCGGCCAGCAGAATGGACGGTTTGTTGATGATCGCCCTTGCTATGGCGGTACGTTGTTTCTGTCCTCCGGAGATTTCCGAGGGGCGGTGGTGCATGCGGTCACCGACGTCCACGAGTTCCAGCAGTTCTTTGGCTTTTTTCTGCATCGTTGCTTCTTTGCGTTTTTTTCCGGGCGCGAACATCAAGGGGACCTCCACATTTTCGAGGAGCGTAAGGTGCGGCTGCAGATGAAAATCCTGGAAGACCAGGCCGATCGTTTTATTGCGGTATTTGGAAATATCCCTGTCTTTGAGTTTCTGGAGATTTTTCCCCTCCACGGTTATGGTTCCTTCGGTGGTTTTATCCAGTCCTGCGATCAGATGGAGGAGCGTGGATTTCCCCGAGCCGGACGGCCCCACAATGGCAACAAACTCGCCGTCTTCTATGGTGAGGGTGATGTCTTTCAGGGCTTCAACCGTTTCGTCACCGGCGCGGTACACTTTGTGCACGTTCTGGAGTTCGATCATGAGACAATCTTAGCGTTTTTTCGGGAAGTTTCCAAATCGGTGGCCGCGGGGGGGGTGATCCGGGTGCGGGTATACTTCGCTGCGGTCGATAAAAAATAAAAAACTAAAATTTTAGAATTTTATTTTTTATTATGTGAACAGGAGGGGACTGGGGGAAAGATGTCATTTGCGAACTTGCTCAAAAAATCCAAATCTCAAATATTTTGAAAATTTGATTTTTTGAAAATTGGATGAAGGTTTGATGAAAGTTTGATGAAAGAGACCTTCAGAGGGATGGCTGCATTTGAGCTCTATGATTTAAAACAGGCCGGGTTTTTTGGCGGCGGGCTCAACTTCTTCCGGAACGTCAGGTTCGGTTTGCGCCATGACCTGGACGTTGGTGAAATAGGTGTCGTAGAATTTTTTGATGTCGAGCAATCCCTTGAGTACCTTTTCGTCGTCGCCTGCTTCAATAAATTTCGGGTTCACTTTGACCGCAATGTTTCCCGGATAGCTGTCCTGCTTGAGCTTCGTAAGAAAACTTTCGATTGGAAGGATCCCTTCATTCGGCAGGTAGTACTGGCGTCCGAGTTTTACGTTGGAAAGATGGACGTGCACCATGAATTTCTTCAGGGTTTTGTAGACTCGGATGAGGTCGTCGTGCTTCTGGGCGACGCGGGTCGTATCGATGCACGCATGCTTGAATTTTTTCATTTCGTTGATGTTTCCCATGGCATGTTCCGGAATGATGCCCAAAAAGGTTTCGGACGGGGCGTTTTCCAGCGCGATGGAGATATTTTCCTTCTGACGGATCTTTGGGATTTCGTTCTTGAGCCACTGGATATATTTAAAGTCGAACATCTTGGGAGGCTGCACCACGATGATGCGGCAACCCAGCGTTTTTGCCATTTTGACGCATTCCATGAGTTTCTTGGGACTGGAAACCGGCGGAGCCTGGATGGCCACGACCGGAATCTGGTACTGGTCGGAAAGAAGCTTCACGTATTCGGTATTTTGCGTGTCGAAGTTCTTGAAATCGATCTGGAGATCGATGCCGCCGTACCCCGCCTGTTTGACGAAGTTGAAGATACGGTTGAGCCCATAGCCGCGAAGTGAGTCTGAGGATAGTACGAGCATGGTTTTGGTGTTTATTAGTTTCATTGAATTATAGCACAAAAAGGCCCCTTCTATCAAGGAACGCTTTTTTCTTTCAACAGAGAGCCTATTGACGAATTTAAGCCTTGTTTCTTGGCTATTTTCCGATGTGTGTGCGCCCGCCCATGTAGCCCTGGAGCACTTCCGGGATGGCGATGGTGCCGTCCTTTTGCTGGTAGTTTTCCATGATGGCTACGAGGGTGCGGCTCATGGCCACGGCTGTTCCGTTGAGTGTGTGGATGATTTCGTTCCCTTTTTCACCTTTCATGCGGATGTTGGCGCGGCGTGCCTGGTAGTCGGTGCAGTTTGAGCAGCTCGTGAGTTCGCGGAACTTTTTCTGGGTCGGAATCCAGACCTCGATGTCGTACTTTTTGGCGGCCGGGTTTCCCAGATCTCCTGCGCAGATGTTCACCACCTGGTAGTGGAATCCGAGTTCGGTCATGATCTCTTCTTCGGTGGCTAAAATGAGTTCGTGCTCTTCCAGGGATTTGTCCGGATGGCAGAAGCTGAACATCTCGATCTTGTCGAACTGGTGGACGCGGATGATGCCGTAGGTGTCTTTGCTGTAGCTGCCGGCCTCGCGACGGAAGCAGCTGGAGAATCCCATGTAGCGCATCGGCAGTTTTGCGGGGTCCACGATTTTGTCGGCGTGGAGCATGCACAAAGGAACTTCGGACGTTCCGACCAGATAGAGGTTGTCGTCCTCGGGATTTACGTGGTAGATCTCGTTACGGTCGGCGGGGAAAAATCCCGTGGCGATCATGGCTTTTTCTTTTACGAGCACCGGAGGCAAAATTGGAGCAAAGCCCTTGCTCACGAGTTTTTGCAAGACAAACTGGAGTAACGCGAATTCCAGGAGAACGAGGTCGTTTTTGTGGTAGTAGAAGCGGGTCCCGGACATGTCCGCCGCGGTCTCCATGTCAATGAGGTCCCATTTTTTGCCGAGCTCCATGTGGTCGAGCGGTTCAAAGTCGAATGTGCGTGGTTTGCCCACGGTTTTGATTGGTTTGTTGTCTGTGTCGTCTTTCCCTTCGGGAACGGAATCCAGCGTGGGGTTTGGGATGAGCAGTGTTTCGGCTTCCAGATCCAGCTTGATTTTTTCCAGCCTGGGTTCAAGTTCCTTGAGGCGTTCCTTGAGATTTTTTGATTCTTCCAGAAGGGGAGCTTTGTCTTTGGCGG
>JAYRRV010000142.1:0-5470 GCA_041909955.1 Candidatus Altimarinota bacterium | reverse complement strand
TGTAGCGTTACGATGGGTCGCCAGTACTTTCCGGAGACGCTGATTCATAAGTTTACGAAGACTTTTTCACGAATCTCATCCACCAGCTCTTCAGAGTCTCAAATGTAACATGGGTGAGATTAGCCAGAATGTATTTCAGTTCCCTTATTTTGCCAACCACACCGCTCAGTGCGAAAGGATTGTCACTCACCTTGGCGGCCTGTTTTTCCAGCACGGCAATTTCTTTATGTACGGCCGTGGCAATCTGGATCTGCATAACCTCTATTCCGGGAATGACCAGCGGCTGAAGATGAATCTGTACTTTGGAACCGCCTTTAACCGGAAATGTACCTTGAGGACCCTTCTTCTTATCCTCGCCGGTTGATTCGGAAACTTCGTTTGATTCCGAACCTTCTACCACCTCCGCCACACCTTCGACAAATTCCTTGGATGCTTCACGGAGCTCGCGCGACTCATCCTGCTTTTTTTCTACTCTTTCCTTCTCGGCGGGTGACCCGCTCTGACGGTCCAAACTGTTCGGATGATGATCCATAAGTCGTTAAAATTCACACAGGAAGAAACCCTGAATTTTGTTTTATTATAGCAAAATAACAGGGTTTAGTCAACGAGAGGGGCTTGGAATGCAGTACTCTGAAAGCGATTTTTATGGTATAAACATTATGCTCATTTTTTCCAGAACTTATGAAAGAAATTGAAAAAGCTTACGAAGCTCAAAAATACGAAGATAAAATATACAAAACATGGGAACATTCGGGACTTTTTACCCCCAAAATCAGCAAAGATAAAAAACCCTTCACGGTAGCCATGCCGCCCCCGAACGCCACGGGAACACTCCACCTCGGTCACGCGACCATGCTGGCTATAGAAGACATCATGATCCGGTACAGGCGCATGCAGGGGTACGCGGCCCTGTGGATTCCCGGGACAGACCACGCCAGCATAGCCACCCAGAACAAAGTGGAAAAAATTATTGCTGAAGAGGGGGAGACCCGTCACAGCATGGGGCGTGAAAGATTCCTGGAAAGAGTTCACGCGTTCGTGGAGGAATCACGATCCACTATCAGAAATCAGATAAGAAAAATGGGGGCGAGCTGCGACTGGACACGCGAACGTTACACACTGGACAAAGGTCTTTCCGAGGCCGTAAGGGAAATATTTGTCCGCATGTACAAAGACGGACTTATCTACAGAGGTCACAGAATTGTAAACTGGTGTACCCGCTGCAGCTCAACGCTTGCCGACGATGAGGTTGAATTCAGGGAAGAGAAGACAAAGTTTTATTACATCAAATACGGCCCGGTCGTCATCGGTACGGCCCGGCCCGAAACCAAATTCCTGGACAAAATCATCGCCGCCCATCCCGACGACAAACGGTACAAAAAGTATTTCGGCACAACGGTCACGGTCCCGTGGATCACCGGTGATGTCGAAGCAAAATTTATCGCCGATAAAAGCGCCGATCCTGAGTTCGGGACAGGTGCCATGACCCTTACGCCTGCGCACGATTTCATCGACTTTGATATCGCACAAAAACACAAGCTCGATATCGTCCAGATCATCGGCCCGGACGGCAACTTTACAGAGGTCGTTGGAAAAAAATTCGCAGGAAAGAACGCAAGGGCCTCCCGCGACCAGATTGTCAAAATACTTGAGGACAAGGATCTTCTCGAACGTGTTGACGAGAACTATGTCCACAATCTTTCCGTCTGCTACCGCTGCGGTACACCTATTGAACCGCTCGTTTCCGAACAGTGGTTTATTGACGTCAACAAGCCGGTGATTAAGGAAGGATCAAAAAAGAAATCCCTGAAGCAAAAGGCTCTTGAAGTGGTAAGAAAAGGAGAAGTGGAAATTATTCCGGACCGCTTCAACAAAATCTACTTCAACTGGATCGAAAACCTACGGGACTGGTGCATATCACGTCAGCTCTGGTGGGGGCATCAGATTCCGGTCTGGTACTGTAGAGGTGATGCAAGTTGTAAACCTGAGTGTAAAAATCCAATCGTTCAGAACGAAACGCCAAAAAAATGTCCACACTGCGGAAGCAAAAATATCCAACAAGACCCCGATACCTTGGATACCTGGTTTTCATCCGGCCTATGGACATTCTCCACACTCGGCTGGCCGCAGAAAACCAAGGAACTAGAATACTTTCACCCGACGTCGGTGCTCGAAACGGGTCACGATATCATTTTCTTTTGGGTTGCCCGCATGATCCTGATGACCAACTACGCGCTTAACGAGGTTCCCTTTGAAAAAGTGTATCTCCACGGGCTTGTTCGCGACCGGCACGGGAAGAAGATGAGCAAATCAGCCGGCAACGGTATAGACCCGCTGGATATGATCGAAAAATTCGGAACGGACTCCGTCAGGCTCAGCCTTATGATCGGAACCGCGCCCGGTACGGATTTTAGACTGTACGAGGAGAAAATTGCCGGATACCGCAACTTTGTGAACAAGATCTGGAACGGATGTCGTTTTGCACTCATGAACATCCCGGAAGCAGACTATAATAAGAAATTTACCGCGAAGGATATTAAGACAAAAGCTGATAAATGGATCCTTTCCAGGCTCCAGAAACTCACTAAGGAGGTGAACAAGGACATGGAAAACTTTCGGTATTCCGAGGCAGGAACAAAAATTTACGATTTCACATGGAGCCTTTACTGCGACTGGTACATAGAAATGTCGAAAGGGGAGCACATGAATCCTCCGGTACTGCTCTACGTCCTGAAAAACCTGTTAAGGTTGCTCCATCCGTTCGTGCCGTTCGTGACAGAAACATTGTGGAGCCACCTTGAACAGAAAAAACTGCTCATTGGAGAAACCTGGCCGACGTTCGACGCCAAACTGACCTTCCCCAAAGAAGAAAAGGAGTTTGAGGCCGTGATGGATCTTATTACTGCCATCAGAAGCATTCGCGCTGAAAAAGGAGTGGAGCCCGCCAGGAAAATCAGCGCCGTCGTGTACGGAGGCAAATGGACAAAGGTACTGGGAGACAAACGAGACCCTGTGATGCGTATGGCACGACTCCAGGAACTCACCCTGGAAACAAGCGGACCAAAGCTCCCAGGAGCCATCTGGAAATATGTCAACGGGATGGACATCTATCTGCCCGCCAATGATCTCTTTGACATTGGGAAGGAAAAGGAACGCCTACGGAAAAAACTTCAGGAGATTGCCCAAAAGATGAAAGGCATTGAAGGGAGAATCTCAAATCCGGGCTTTCTGAAAAACGCTCCCCAGGAAGTGGTGGAAAAAGAAAAACAGCTTTTTGCGGATCTTGAGAACGAACTGAAAACCCTTGAAGACAAAATCAAGGAACTTGAGTCATTGAAGTAAGTGGTGAAATATTGTATAATAACACTATAGCTCAAAAAACCATGCCTTCTGTCGTGAGTCTCAACGAGGCCTACAAAACCATCAAGCAGTTCATGAAGGACGATAAGTGGCTTGAAGCGCACCGGGCATGTCTTGAGGTGCTTCGCTTTGACCCAGAAAACCTCAAAATCATTCACCTCAAGAACAAAATTGAAAAAGAGGTGAAAAAAATTAACAAAAAGGCAATCAGGTCGGATATCGAGAAACTCAAACCCTTATGGAAAGAACATAAGTTCAAGGAGCTTTTGATGAACCTGAAGCAGCTTGAACCCTACCTTCGTGACTATCCTGCTCTGAAACCCCTCATCTTAAAAGCGACTCGGAAATATGAGGAACAGATGAAGGGGGAAATGGAGAGTACGTACCAGGAGGAAGTGAAAACGGTGGGAGACCTGATGGATCAACAAAAGTTCCAGGAAGCACTTCAAATTGCGGAAAAACTTCGGATCATGGGGATCCACACATCCCAGCTTAAAAAACTTATTGCAAATGTTCGGAGCCGATGGATACGCTATGAACTTGAGGCGAACAAAGTTCTGCTGTCTGGCACCAAGTACGAGGACGCCCTGTTGATGTACCAGAAAATCCTGAAAATAGACCCGGAATCGGTGCAAATTAAAACATTGATCGAACAAACGAAAAAAGCCTACTCGGCATATAAAATTGAAGAAAAAAAAGAGTTCATCTACAAAGGTTTGGAAAACATTAGAACACTCTACCAGTTGAAAAAATACGAAAAAGCTTACGAGGCGTGTTCAGAAATACTGGAGATAGACCCGCAAAATAAAAACGCGCTGAGTTTCCAGAAAAAGGCTGGAAGCAGAGCACAAAAACTCATCAGCAACGAAGTTCTGGCACAGATGATAGCAAACCAAAAAACCCTCAAGGCTGAATACAAGGCTGACAAAAAATCTTTCATCCGCCTGTAAAAAGGAACCCTATACCTTTTGCTTCAATGCATACTGGAATCGGCCGACACGGATGAAATCATCCTTGCTCTTCAAATTCAAGATTATCGTAATCGGCTTCACCTGTCGCTGTTTCAACACTTCGGAGATAATATCGTCTTGATGCATTGAACCATGGGTTTTTAAAACCGATGTAATAATATCAGCAACGGTACCCACGTTGAATCCCCATTCCTTCAAGGCATAGATTCCCCGCCCAATAAGGACAAACTCATCATTGCGTATGAGTTCGTTGTGAATTGCCTGGTTATTCAGCCTTTTCTTATCAAATCCCGCCTTAACGATATCATTGGCGATATCCACAAAATGGAGCGGTTTGTTTTTCTCACGAAGAATGAAAAATATCTTATCGCGTATGGTTCTTGGATTCACGTGACGCCATTTCATGAGCCCAACACTGTCATTTCCGACGAGCTTAAAGTTTTTGTTGATCTGATAAACGGAAGCGAGAGTTTCAGGCTGCACCAAATGTTCGTCCGGGGTCAGTTTCTTCAATTGTGAAACCAGGGACGATATTTTTGTCACACTCTTCGTTTCAGCAAGAATCTTCATAGAATGGTCAGCCACGGATTTGACAAAGTGCTCGGGCAAAGTCTTGTATTTTGCGTAAGGATGGTACATGACCGTGTTCGGAAGTCTTTCAAAACGCTTGTCGAGATTGATAATGAGCTGCACGGCCGCAAATGAAAAACCCGTCTGGCCGTTCAAAATCTTTGAGACAAGAAGATCCTCCTTCATCAGCCCGCCAGATTCCTGTAAAAGCTGGTATGCCATCTTGTTCACGGTGTGCAAAGGCGTGTTTTCAATGTTTCTGCGGAGCTTCTGAAGGGCATTTCGCTCGATCTGGCGAACCCGTTCACGGGTAACTTGAAAATGCTGACCGATCTCCTCAAGTGTCGCTCTCACCTTTTCATCAAGATTGAACCGTCGCTGAATGACAAACTTCTCTTTCTGTGAAAGCAGAAGCAAAAGCTGCTCTATTTGTGGCCTTAACTGATCAAGGACCTGATCTGATTGTGAAACTGCAGCCATGAAGTCGAAATAAGAAAAACACAGCCAAAAACCTAACTGGAATTATATCAAGTCGTTTCAAAAATGCAAAATGTTTTATGAGAAAATAT
>JAYRRV010000141.1:0-3439 GCA_041909955.1 Candidatus Altimarinota bacterium | reverse complement strand
CTAGATCCCAACATCACCGCCGAAAGAAATCTTTCCGTCTTTTTTTACGAACTCGGTGAAAATAATCTGAGGAATGTTCCCAAAACACAGCAGCACGTTCTGGAACGCCTCCAGGATTTAGGGCTGAAAGTGAACAGAGAATATCAGTTTTTTGAAACGATCGACGGGGTCGTGGGTTTTTTGAAGAGCTGGCACGAGAAACGCGACAAATTACCATATGAAATTGACGGCATCGTCATCAAGGTGAACGACAAATCCCAGTGGAGCACCATGGGGTTTACCGCCAAGGCCCCGCGTTATGCCATAGCCTACAAATTCCCTGCCGAACAGACCACCACCAGGATTTTGGACATCCACGTACAGGTCGGACGTACAGGAGTACTCACGCCCGTGGCGGTACTCAGCCCCGTGCGCGTTGCCGGATCAACCATCTCCCGCGCCACGCTCCATAATGAGGACGAAATCAGGCGCAAGGACGTACGAGTGGGCGACACGGTTATCATTCAGAAAGCGGGGGACGTGATTCCCGAGGTGGTCGCGGTGTTAAAGGACCTGCGCACCGGCCATGAGAAAGAGTTCCGTTTTCCCAAGAGTTGTCCGGTATGCGGCTCACCGGTTGACCGCGTTGAGGGTGAATCGGCCTACCGGTGCACCAACGCCAACTGCTTTGCCCAGGACCGGGAAAGATTCGTACATTTTGTTGCCGTGCTGAACATCGAGGGACTCGGTGAAAAAGTGGTGGATCAGCTGCTGGAAAATCAGGTGGTGGACGACCCTGCCGATATTTTTACCCTTACAAAGGACGATTTCCTGAGCCTTCCCCTTTTCAAGGACAAGCGTTCGGAAAATTTGACGGCTTCCATCGCCAAAACAACGCACGTACCGCTTTCGCGACTGCTGTTTGCCGTCGGTATCCGGCACGTCGGTGAGGAAACGGCCATTGAACTTGCGAACTTCGTAGAGACCGAACTGCGTGAGTCAGCAGGCGAAGACCCTGGTGCCACGAACGAATTCACCATTTCCGCTATGCTCCGGCTGATGCACAAGCTGAACGCGGAAAAACTGATGGAGATCGAAGGGTTCGGAGAAAAGGTCGCGCAGGAGATCGTGAACTGGTTCCACGAAGAAAAAAATATCGATCTCCTGAAAAAACTGGAGAAAGTCGGAGTGACCCTTGCCCCGGAAACAAAGAAAACCTCATCGGTCTTTGCCGGCAAACATTTTGTGGTCACTGGAACGCTCGGCACCATGTCCCGTGATGAGGCAAAGACCAGAATCCGTGAAAACGGAGGCAAAATCCAGGGAGCAGTCAGTGCCAAAACGGATTACGTTCTCTGCGGAGAAAATCCTGGGAGCAAGTACGACAAGGCAAAAAAACTCGGCATCGCCGTTCTCACGGAGGAGGAGTTCCTCAAGATGCTGAAATAGTTTACTCAATCATTTCACCGCCCATCATGGCCAGGAGCTGGGAGGTTTTTTCATCGACCGGTGCGGAGGAATTATTTTCCTCTTGGGCCGGAACCAGTGATGGGTCAACCACGGTCACCACTTTGAGCTGGACCTGGAAAACCGTAAACAGGGCCTCTTCCACGGCAAGACGGTTCACGAACTCCTTCATCTTGTTGGCATGGAACTGCGTGCCGAAAGCAATGTGGACCTCATTCTCAACAAAAGCGGAGAGTTTTCCCGAGGCCAGCGTCCTCTTTGCCGTAACATTTTTGATCGCCTTCACCACGTGCGGCCATTGCGTCTGGATGACTTCATAGGAAAGAGCCGCGGCTTTCTGAAGCGTCTGATGGCTGCGGTCAACGATCCCCGGGGATTCCATGAGCGGCGATGGATCTGTTGCGGCCATTCTCATCGGAACGGTGGGAGCGGCAGGAGCGCTTTTTTTCACCGGAACCTGTTGCTGTGCACGCGGCTCCACGGAGGCATGCATGCGTTCCTCGCCCAGGAACGCATGCCGGGGGATGCACGACTGAACCACGGCGACCTCCAGGGGAAGCTGGGGAATTGTGGCATACTTTGCACTTTCATGGGCCTGTTGAAAATGCTCGATCCAGGTCAGAATACGGGACACCTCTTTATGGTTACCCTCTTGGACGTGTGCCAGCATTTTTTGCCGCAGAAGTTCAAGAAAATCCTTGGTGAATTGGGAGAGATCATACCCTTCACTGTACAGTCCGCTTATTTCGGCAATGCCGCTTTTGACGTCACCTGCCTGCAAAAAACCGTAAAGCTTTTCAAGGCTCACTTTCCCAGTGATACCCAGGACTTCACGGACATGCTCAAAGGTCAGTTTTGAATCGACGGTCAGCTGTTCAAGTAGCCCGATCGCGTCACGCAGACCCCCTTGGGCAACGCGAGCAATGGCATCAAGGCCCTCCGATTCGGCTTCAATTTTTTCCTGTTCCGCGATCCAGGCGAGTCTCGCGACCAGCGTTCCAAGTTCAATCCGTTTGAAATCGAAACGCTGACATCTGGACAGAATGGTTTCGGGAATTTTATGAACCTCGGTGGTTGCCAGAATGAAATACACATGGGCGGGGGGTTCCTCCAGGGTTTTCAGGAGAGCGTTAAAAGCCTCCTTGGTCAGCATGTGCACTTCATCGATGATATAAACTTTGCTGCGGGCGCGGGTAGGGGAGAAATTGATTTTTTCCCTCAGATCACGAATCTCCTCAATGCCCCGGTTGGACGCGGCGTCGATCTCGATGAGATCGATAAGACGTCCGTCGGTAATGTCACGGCAAATGTCGCACGCTTCGCAAGGTTCCGCGTCCTTCAAATCCAGACAGTTGATCGCTTTGGCCACCAGGCGTGCCGTGGATGTTTTTCCCGTGCCGCGGGGACCGGTAAACAAGTAGGCGTGGTTCACCTTACCGCCCTTGAGCGCGTTCATCAGAGTGGTGCGGATATGGTCCTGCCCCACCAGATTGGCAAAACTTTGCGGCCTGTATTTGCGATAGAGAGACATGGCGTATCCGGTAAAATCACTCAACAGGAGCCCATTGTAGCAAGGCCTCCAAAAACTAGCAAAAAAATCGCAACATGTGGATGGAATGGCTAAACGGAAACATTTTTCGCCAAATAGGCCTTGAAATTTTCAACGAACTTTTGCTTTGAAAACTGAACGGCGTGTCGGTGAATTTTTTCTGAGTCATATTGCGGCTCGTTGACGATCAAACGTCCGAGGCCGTCCTCCATCGACTCGATCGTCGGTTCATAAAAGAATTCTCCGGTCACACCTGGGATGATTGTTTCCAGAGCGCCACCCTTGCCATAGGCCAGTACCGGTTTGCCGCAGGCCATGACCTCCACCGGAGTGATGCCGAAATCTTCCTCTCCAGGAAAAATGAGCGCGCGACAACCCTCCATATATTTCTTGACGGTTTCATCGTCCTTGAACCCCATGAGGTGCACGTTCGAAGCTGCGATG
>JAYRRV010000140.1:0-3376 GCA_041909955.1 Candidatus Altimarinota bacterium | reverse complement strand
AAATAGAAGAAAAAAACAGGATCCCGGGCATATACACCATGTTCAAGATAATAATTTATGGAATGGAGGAAATACGAATATTGAAAAACAAAAGTGGAGAGTGGGGATTGTTGAGGGAAAAAGGGACGGGATCAGTCCTATCAGCATCAACGCCGCCATAACACGCGAAAGTATAAAAGATGCAATAAAAAAATATCGAGAAAGAGGATTGGATGTTGTCAATGATGCAGATACATACTTAACACTTATGATGCTTAGTTTAGCCGAGGGAAAGCCGATAGATGTTTTATCGGCTACAGTCTTAAATGGCAAAAACATTACAAATTCAATCCCCTTCGCGTTCGGAAGATATACACAATGGGTAAAAGGAAAAGGAATGGCAGGAAGAATTTGGCTAGTGGCGACATCCCACACCACAGGAGAAGATCATTTGCGCCCTATTATCTGGTTAGATGTAAATTAATTTTTTGAAATATGAAATCTGTTGAATCCTCAACTCCAACTGAAGTATTCGTAAAAATTAATGAACAGGCAGCCATGGGCAATGACAAATTGCATTTGAATTTAGATGTTGTGGCTGTGAAGGATGGGCAAACCGCGCCGAATCAAAAAATAATATTGGAATTGAATGGAAAAAGAAAGACAGTGGTAACTCCTGATAATGGAATTTTGAAGGAACATGATATTATGTTCGATTGTGTCGTTGCAGTGAGAAACAGACTGGTGGTTTGGGCAGAAGAATCTGGAATTAAAACGGAACTGGATATTGTGCCGGAAAATTTTGAGCAGAAAATCAAACAGGATGCTTTAACGGAAGCAAACAAAAAATATTCTGATCAAGTAAGAAAGGCTCAAGAAGAAGTTGCCGCACATCGACAAGAAATAGAACGGTTGCAGGTATTGGCGGGTCTAAGAGCTCCCATTGAAGAATCACCTAAGGAACATGGAGAATTTATAATGAGGATGGAGGCTGATTACCATAAAATACTTACTGCATTGGAAAAATTCGGAATTCAGAAAATTGGAATTCCCGAGTGGCTTGCGATCAAAAGTTCGCTTACGAAAGAAACGATTAAAAAAATACTTGGTGAGATTAGTGATCCAACACTACTCCTTATTCCTCCAATAAGTCATTCAGTCTGGATCGAGGCTATGAAAAGAGGAGGAAAGACGGTTGGGGTATATGCGGATATAGCAGACGAAGATTTGTGGAGGCGAAACTCTGATGCTATTCGTTCGGCATGGAAAGTAGTTGTTTTAGAAGGGTCAAATGAACCAGTGAGGAAATTTAGTTCAAACAAATATAGTACGGATAAATGTGTATGTACTCCAGCCATGTATTTCGCGCTCGCAATGAAATTCTTAGCTGAGGGGCAGCGATTTGATTATACATGTAAGACAATTTTAAATTATATCGATGAGCAAAAAATAGCATTGGTTGGTGGGCTAAAGCCTGATCATATCCTGCTGGACGGGTTTTTGTCTTTTGAAAAATATACTCCACATCAAATGGAACAAGTTGGTATACGATATTATGTTGAAGTTTCATTAGGTGGAAATGATAAAGCTGAACTGAGACCAAAAACGTTTAATCTTCAAGGTTCAAGCGTTGAGGAGAAATTAAGAAAGCTTAAGAATAAGTAACCATTGATAAACGCCCCGTTTCCCGCTAACATTTGTTGGCATTTTAACCGTACCCCAATGAAAGTTACCGTCCAACAGTTGCCAAAGTCCGAAGTGAAACTGACGATTGAAGTCCCGGTAGACCGCCTTGAGAAGTTCATGGAAAAGGCCGCCGAGCAGATCTCCACGCATTTTAAGATTCCAGGATTCCGTCCCGGCCATGTTCCGCTCGATGTTTTGAAGCAGCACGTCAACGAGGAGGGGATCGAATCGCACATGCTCGATATTGCTCTCCCGGAAACCTACACCGAAGCGGTCATGAAGGAAAAGCTCCAGGTGGTGAGCCGTCCCAAGATCGACATCAAGAGCAAGAGCCCCCTCATTTATGAAGCAACCGTAGCGGTCTATCCAAAGGTGGAAGTCACCGGATACGACAAAATCACCATCAAAAAAGAGGAACCGAAGGTGGAGGAAAAAGATGTTGAAGAGGTGCTCACCGGAATCCAGAAGCGCCACACCGTGTACAAAGACGTTGAACGTGAGGCCAAAAAGGGCGACCGCGTAGAAATTGATTTTGACGGCTTCGACGAAGGCGGCGCTCCGCTGGACAACACGGCCAGCAAGAACCACCCGCTCGTGATCGGCGAAAACAGCCTCATTCCCGGGTTTGAAGACGAACTCATCGGCTTGAAAAAAGAGGAGAAGAAAACCTTTAAAGTCACGTTCCCGAAGGAGTACCACCACAAGCCTTTCCAGAACAAGAAGGTTGAATTCAAGGTCACCATGAACCGAATCGAGGAAGGCTCCGCCCCGGAATGGACTCCGGAGTTCATTAAAGAGGTCACGGGTCAGGAAAAATCCATGGACGAGGTGAAGGTGATCATCCGTGAAAACCTTGCCCTGGACCGCAATCAGCAGGAAAAAGTCCGCCGTGAAAACGCGTTTTTGGACAAGATCATCGAACACACCAAACTGGAAATCCCGGAAGCCCTTGTGGAGGAAGAGATCGACATGATGATCGAGGAGTTCAAGAACGAACTTGAACAACAGCTTGGCGTCACGGTGGAACAGTTCCTGGAACAGAACAAGAAGGAGATGAAGGATCTTCGCTCTGAACGCCGCAAGGAAGCCGAAAAACGTCTTACGCTGCGATTCGGTCTCCAGAAACTTTTCGAACAGGAGAAGATCGACGTGACCAAGGCGGAACTGGACAAAGAGATGGAGCACATCATTGATCTCTACCCCAAGAACGAACAATACAAAGTCCGCAAGGAGTACAAGGAGGGAAGTTATCTTTTGAGGCGCCTGGAAAACAAGATGAAGATGGACAAACTGTTTGAAAGATTTTTGGGAAAGTGATAAAGTGACCAATGATTTACGGCTGGCCTTCAGCCCCGGCGAGAAAATCATATCTGGGAGGGTCAGTCGAAATACCAGCTTAACAAGCCCCTATGCGCGGTTTTTACCTTACAGGAAGCATTCTCTTTACGGTTTTGATTCTGATCATCGCCTTTGAAAACATCGGAGGCGCGTGCCAGGGGTTCATGTTTCTTTTTACGTCGCTCGAACAGGGGACGAGCCCGTTCTTCATCGTGATGGGATTGGCCATCCTGGGAGGAATCACCGGAGTTTTCTATACAGGACTGTTAACCAGTCTTCTCAAAAGCGGCCAAGACGAGGAGCCGGCAGGGAACGAGTGGTAAAAGCGTACAATGTGCTGGAAATATGATCCTCCGGTTCAGGTTGTCTCTTT
>JAYRRV010000139.1:0-5362 GCA_041909955.1 Candidatus Altimarinota bacterium | reverse complement strand
CCGACACCGACACCGACACCGACATCGACCCCAACCCCAACCCCAGGTGAACCGAAAACTCCTGTCGAACCTTTAGGGGGAGGGACTCAACAGGTAGGCCAGCAATCCGGTCAGCAGCTGAATAACATGAATATCTTCACCGGTGACATACTCCGCAGCGCAGCCGAAGGCGAGCAAACGATTTTCCGTGATCTTGGCTATTGGTTGGGATACATGTGCCAGGGGTACGTGTACTGGTTCTGGATCATCATCGCAATACTTCTCGGACTGCTCATTTCAGTGGACATGCGTCTGCACGACATCCTCAAGCATGTGCCGAAAAATGTCATGAACGAACTCTACAAAAAATATTCCGAGACAAGACAAAAAAATCGAAAATCCAGATCACTACACAAGAAACGCCGCAAATAAACAGCAAAAGCTCACGGAACTACAGGTCTTTTTTGCCTATCCATCTCGGAGGTGGACGCCGTGGCGGTGAAGAAGGTCTCGGTGAAGATGGTCGTACGTTGGAATGTGGATTCATTCGGGCATTCATTCGTGCGGTCTTTCCCAATGGAATGAGATACTTTCCCGAATCGCCGCCCAGATCGGTGAAGTCGTCGGCCTCTTCCAACAGCCTGGCGGAAGTTGTTTTTTTGAAAGCCATCACCTCTGCGCGGATACCGCGGGATTTCACGTAGCGCAAAACCTCAAGGAAATCTCCGTCTCCGCTCACCAGCACCACCGTGTCGATCTTTTCACTCAGGCGGACGATGTCGATAGCGATGCCAACATCCCAGTCGGCCTTTTTCTCCCCGCCGTAAAAGATCTGCAGATCTTTCACACGAGTTTCAATGCCCAGGTCATTCAACGCCTCGAAAAATTTACTCTCGTCGCCTGCTTCCGAACGGATGACGTAAGCAAAAGCTCGCATCAGATGCCTGCTGCCAACGGCGCCATCCACTAGGTTTTTATAGTTTACATTGCTGTTAAATAAGGACCTGGCCGAATGGTAAAGATTCTGAGTATCGATGAACACGCCGACCCTTTGAGATGAATGTCTCAACGAGGTTGAAGATTTTTTTGTGTTTGATTCAGTCATAAGAAAATTTGTTATTTGCTTGTATAATACGGGCAAACGGTGGAATTCCAAAGCCCAAGTTCGTTTGAGCGGGCGATTCGTTCAATGTGGACGAATGAACTCTTGAAGCGGAAGGGGTAAGTGGTATAGGCGAAAGCATAACCTTGTTTCACCATCCACTCATTCACGAAAGTACCGTCTTCAAGATAGACATACCGCAGAAGCCGACCATATTTATCGCGATCGTCATTTGTGAAATCAGGAACCAAAATCACGTGATGTCCGGTCACAAGGATGTCCATCTGCCTGGAGGCCTCCTTGCCGTAACACTCGACGGCTCGCCGGGGATCCACACTTTCGGGAGTGTTGATACCCAATAAACGGACTTTTTCTTCAACCTCACCCACAATGACGCTGAGAGTGTCTCCGTCTACGGTTCGTATCACCAGAGCACTTACCCCGTTTGGAACAGAATACTGAGTTGATTGAGTTGGAACTGCGGGTGTGGTCTGGGTGATAGAGGTGCCGGGCGAATTATTGAAAACAGAGTTCTTCCCCAAGTCCGGTTCTTGTTGAGGCCCAAACAAAATAAGACCAATGCCGATTCCGGCAAGGAGAAAGAGAACTCCGAAAAAGTAATACGCTCTTGTATTCATGAACGATAACCAAGGTCATCACGGAACTTCAGATTTTGCAGCAAAAACAGCGTTGCCTCTGGGCCGGTCAAAATATTCCCCTCGGCATCAAAAACCGGAAGGGGGAGTATGTTTTCCGGATGGGTATTTCCGACCGTGAACGGAGTGCCGTACATGCCGCTCAAAAAAAGCTCATCGTTTCCGAGCGGCTCGGGCTGGTCTCCGATGGCAACGATCTCCCTGGCCTCGCGGGAAATCTTGAATCCGCGGCGCGATGCGATGCTTTTCGCAAATTCATCTATTCCCCGTTCCTTGTTGCTGTATCGGGGAAAAACATTTACACCTATCCCGGCGTCACCGACCATAAGGAGTCCTTTTGGGTCGAATGGCGAGATTTCTCTTTGCACCGCGAGGGCGATCTCCCTGCTGCGTCGGGAAACATCTTCCCGTGTCAGACCTTCCCACGGAGGTCTGAAGACCATACTGATGACATTCATGAAAGATACGCCGATTTTGTCGCGCAGTTGATTGTTGATGTGATTGAACAGGGCTTGACGCAGCTGTTCAGGGTACGGATAAGCTTCGCGGTAGCACTCGACGTATTTTTTTTGCCGGGGATCGAACACATAACCGATGGCACCGTTTTCACAGACCAGCATCCAGTTGCTCTGGCATGCAACCGGATCAACCGCATGGACAAACAGGGGGGCAAGTTTGTCGTGGGCATGCTGAAGTCTTCGGGCGGTACAGACGGCCATGGGGACCGACATGGAAAGTTCCGCGAGTCTTGGTTGCAGAAAGGCGGGAATAAACTCGTCGCCGCGAACCGTTAAAGTACCGTCGATATCAAAAATGCAGGCGGTGTATTGTTGATCCAAAGCCTGATGAAATTTCTCCTTTTGTTGAAGCGTCTTTTTTTGTGCTGGGGATGGACTCATGGACCCATTATACCATGATGCATTTATGCGGCATTCCTATGTTCGGAGTCCGAACCGGTGGACGTCGACCCCGCACTGCTGCCTGCCTGTTTTTTTGCGAGAAATTGGTCATACACCGTAGGATTGGAATCTTTTGGCTGTGTCGCACTCTGAGCCCCGGCCTTTTTTTCTATTTCGGACATACCCTTGCTCATCTGAGCATAATCAAAGAAAGGATCCTTCACACCCACCAATTCAAAAACCTGCCGTCGGATATTGCGGAGGGTGAATTTAATGTTTTCCCAGCTCCAGATACCCTTGAGCTTCTCGTTTTCTTTCCCCAAGGCTTTATCCTTTTCATTCTTTTCGTTCGTATAAATGCCGAGCATCTTTTCCGCGACTTTGAATTGAGCCTTATAAGATTTCTTCCCTTCGGGATCTTTGCTCTCACTGGTGTCTTCGTACCCGCGTTTCAGGTCTTTTACATAATCTTTGAACTTTGTGACGCCGAATTTCCCTGATTTCATCACATCTCTTTCAATATATTCCAGAAAACCGTCCTCCCATTTCTTGTCGGTGTTTTCCCATTTCATCTCCTTGATGGTTTTTTTCAATTCGTACTCGAGGTCATCGATAACTTTCCGGAGTTCTGCCTTGTAGTCAACCTTCACCTTTTCGGTTTCCTTAGTGGCCTTCGGCAGATCCTCGGGAAGCTTTTCCTGGGCTGAAGCATTATCGTTTGAGGGTTTCTGAACGCCTGAAGGGAGAGGCATAGGTATCTTATTGACGGTCTCAAGAAATTTTATCCGGTCAACGTCACCGGAGGCTCGAGCCTTGGTAAGCTCATTGTACAAGTTATTCTTATATTGCCTGATATTTCTCTGCGACTCGTCGGAACCGTCGCTGTTCTTGTCATAAAAATCCATCAGTCCCTTTTCCCAGGTGGTCCCGTTCGTATCCCAGGTCGCCTGGTCCATTACCATTTTTTCATCGTCGGTGAGTGATGAATAAAATTCATCGTATTGGGCTTTGAATTCCTCACGGGTGAGCGCCGGTCGGCTGAGATTATTTTCCATGGGTAAAGAATGAATTTATCCCACCATTATACCATAAATCAGGAAAATTTACATTTCTAAAAAATTCCCATACAATGCCGATGCATCTAAAGATTAAGCCATGGAGCAATACCACAGTTTAGTACGGGAGGTTCTGGAAAACGGCACCGAGAAAAAGGACCGTACGGGGGTGGGAACGATTTCCATCTTCGGGGCACAGCGCAAATACGACCTTAGAAAAGGATTTCCCCTTTTGACGACGAAGAAAGTCAGGTTTGACGGGATTTTGCGCGAACTGTTGTGGTTTTTGAAAGGTTCAACCAACATCAACGATGAACTGACTCAATACACTCCGATCTGGGACGCCTGGGCAGCGCCGGACGGCGAACTTGGCCCAATTTATGGCTACCAGTGGAGAAAATGGGAGAAATTTTCCGAGGACGGAGCAGGTGGATACAGCAAAACTCATATTGACCAGATCCAGCTGGCCATCGATACCATCAAGAAGAACCCCGACTCCCGCCGAATCATTGTGAGCGCATGGAACGTCGCCGACTTAGACAGAATGAAGCTCCCTCCATGCCACGCATTTTTTCAATTTTACGTCGTCAACGGGAGGTTGGATCTGCAGCTTTACCAGCGCAGCGCCGACGTTGCCCTTGGTGTGCCGTTTAACATCGCCAGTTACGCGGCGCTGCTCATGATGGTTGCACAGGAGTGCAATCTGGAGCCGGGAATCTTTACCCATACGACCGGTGATACCCACATTTACCTCAACCACATCGAAGGGCTCAAAAAACAGCTGGAGCGCAGCGAATTTCCGCTCCCGGTGCTCAAGATCTCCAATAAACCCTTCTGGGATCTCAAATACGAAGATTTTGTTCTGGAAAACTACCAACATCACCCGTTTATCAAGTTTGAGGTAGCTGTATAACTTTTTTATTCAAACAATGAAGTTTTCGCTCATAGCTGCGGCGGACAAGGAAAACGGAATAGGGAAAAACAACACGCTGGTGTGGAGGCTTCCGCATGATATGAAACACTTCGCGGAGGTTACGACCCGCGTCCACGGCGAAAACACTCAAAACGCAGTGATCATGGGGAAAAACACATGGCTGTCGCTACCTGCAAAACACCGGCCGCTTCAGAACAGGGTGAACGTCGTATTGAGCAGGAACGACGATATTGAACTTCCAGAAAATGGGATCCTGGCTCACTCTATAGATGAGGCGTTGGAAAAAATATCCGGCCTTGAAAATATCGAACATATCTTCGTCATCGGTGGAGCAAGTGTCTATGCCGAAGCCATAAAGCACCACTCTTGCCAGACCATTTACCTCACCCGGCTGGAACAGACTTTTGACTGTGACACTTTTTTCCCTCAGATTGACGAAAAGGTTTTTGCCATCAAGGACCGGAGCGGAATGAAGCATGAAAACGGCATCGACTTTGAATTTCTGACTTACGAAAGGAGAGCAGGCTAAACTATGAAAACCGCTACGGCAAGACAGATCGTCTCATTTATTTACGGCTATTTCAGACGTTTCCCGTGGCTGGTTGCGGGGGCTTATTTTTTTGTGACCCTCAGTTTTGTGGCGGACCTTATGCACCCGACCATTCTGGGGAAAATAGTTTCCACTATCCAGGACGAAACCATGTCAATGGACGCACGCTATAACGAAGCATTCTTTT
>JAYRRV010000138.1:0-3870 GCA_041909955.1 Candidatus Altimarinota bacterium | reverse complement strand
GGATTGTTCGGATCCGCAACGGCGATCCTCACTTTTTTGCCGATTTTGAAAAATGGCATCAGCAAAGCTTTTTTTGCGACTTCCGGCGTCAGAAGTTTGAGGAGGTCCGGGTTGATCGGCGTAACGCTGATGTTGATATACTGCATGTTTAACTGCTTGGCCTTTTCAATCGTGGCGCGTTCCTTGAATCCGCGATTGATTTTTTCAAGAGTCTGATCCACCGACTTTGGGGCTTTGCCGTCATCGGCTGCCGATTTTTCTTTCGTGATCGGGACGGAAGTGGCTGGGGTTGGAACCTGCGCTTCAAGATCTTCCTGTACCGCCGGGTTTGTTAATGCGGCAACGCTCGCGGTGACTTGCGGTTGGGGTGGCGTGGCCGTTTCTCCCGAAGGGTTCACGGGCTGTACCGCAGCATTCTCTGCCTGAACCAGAACTGTGGCCGCAGGGGTCCCTGCGACCGGAGTTCCCGTCACTGGGGCGTTTGCGGCAGCGGCTGGCGTTTGAGGATTCTGATTGGTCGGTTGGTTTTCGGACATATTTTGGGAAATCTAATCTTTTTATTTTAGCATAAATAGACCCATAAGTGAATCTCCAGATGTCAGTTTTGGTGCATTGCAGATGTTTTCAACGGCGATTTATAGCACCCCACCATATTTATGAAAAAAGTAAACTACACTCGGGTTTTGGGGGCCTTTTACAGTTCAAAAATGCACGAAAAAATGGTAAAATGATAAGAATTATTAAGCCAAAAACCTTGGAGAGTGAAGACAGACAAAAATTGGTGGACAGATTCAAACGGGAAATTGAAAAATGTTTTCTCTTGGAGGACATGGATAAACTGTTTTGGCTTGAAAAGGCCGAAACCCTCCCGACCAACCTTCTGGAAACCATGGCCGCTTTTTTCAAGGAAAAAAATGATTTGTTCAATTTGTACCTGAATAAGGCCATTGAAGCCGACCCCGGTGTCGTGAACGAAATGAAAAACAAAGTTCTCATCATGAAAAAACATCTTTTCAAATTCAAGGAGGAAAAGGTGCAGAAGGAGGAACAGCCCGAGGAAAACCTCGAAGATGCCTTAAAACAAATTTAACAAAAAATCATCATGGGCGACGTCTACAAATCCGAGCAGGCGCAAATCAGCGCCGTAGAAAAAGAGGCCAAAGAGAAAAAACACGAAGCTCTTGAGCAGGAGCTTGCGGGGAGGCGAGAGGTGTTTTTCAACCAGGCGGATGAAGCGGGAAAGCTTTATGCCGATGCGGAAAAAAGTCTTACCGACCCTAAGGCAAAAGAGTATGTTAAATCCGATAAGGAGTCCATTCGGGGTCACCTGGTGAGCGTTGCCGAAAAAGGTCGCGCCATTTTGGCGAGTGAAAAAAAGGACCGTTCCGCTCCCGAGTTTGCAACAATTGGGCAACTGGCCGGATCAATAAAAAACTTTGTTGAGGCGGCCAAAAGGGATATTCCCATTTTCCAGGATATTGAAAAGGCCAAAGGTATTCATGCCAAGTCGAAGGCCGAGGTGGACAAAGCACTGCTCCTCAAGGACCCCGAAAAAAGGAAGGGTATGACCCGCCAGGAGATCTATGCTGTTACCACTGACGCGCTGAATGCCGTCTATGCCGCGGATGAAGTTTTGTCGCCTTACAGGCCGGAAAATTTTCCGTATGACCAGGTCAGGGCTTTATATAACGCCGGCCGTGAACCGATTCTGAGAGATATTGCGGCTCTTGCAACCATCGGGCTTGAAAACCAGTCGGATATTGAAAAAGAGAATCCCAACCTCCAGACCCTGAACTCCGCGAGGCTCGGGTTTGAATCGGTCCAGACATCCGTCAATGACGCCAAAAAAATTAAAAATGAGATTCTGACGGACACCAAAATGTCCGAGGCGACCCGCAATGATAAGACCATGAGCATGCGTGGAATGGCATCGGCTGCTTTTGATAAGCTGACTGAATCTGTGAAAAATCTTAAATCGATCGATCAAAAAAATCTCGCTTCTGAATATGCTACGCTCTATCAGATTTTGCTCCGAGACTCGAATGCCCAGCTTTTGGAAATCGCCGACATGCGGTTGTACTGCGATACAAAGAGCCTTGTGGAAAGCGGGGAGATGAACAAGTATTTCGTTTTCAAACCCGATGGGACCGTTGAAGAAACATCTGAGTTCAAGGGGCTTGACGTCTGGAAGCAGGAGCAGCTTTTAAAGCAGCTCCATGAGCTTCCGATGAAGGTTCAGCTCGAAATGGAGGAGAAAATGGCGACGCCGGAGGAAAAAAACCTTATCGAAGGCAAGAAGAAACTTGCCGGCGGAGATTGGGTCGGTGCAAAAACCGATTTTCTTGCGTATTACAATGCAAACGTCAATAAAGAGGGGCACGACGAGGTCAGACTTGCGCAGGCCAAAGAACTTTTGAAGCAGATCGCCAAGCTCGAAATCGCCCAGTGTACCGCCCGTCTGATGGCCATGAAGGAATCGATCCAGGGCAAGTTCGAGTGGCAACTGGATCCCGGCGGGAAATCCGATTATGGCACCCACAATAAAGACCAGGCGTACATGTATATCGAAGACATGTCGTATGTTCTGGTGAAGGCCGAAGAGATGATTGAAAAAGGGGAAGTGCTTACCATCGGCGATGCCGAGTTGCAATTGAGGAAAATGAGCGGGAATTTGCAAACGTCCATCCAGGCGGTTGTTGATAAGCAGTATGAACTGAAACAGAAAAGTGACGATGATCTGAAGAAAGAAAAAGAGGAGAGAGAAAAGCGGTTACGTGAGGATCTGGAACGGGACAAAAAAGTATTGGCGGACATGAAAGCCGGAAAGCCGGGGCTTTGGTCCATTTCCGGACAGGATGCGGCTACCCCGGAAAACATTGAGCATTATGAAAAGCTCATGGCTCAGCGGCAAGCGCAGCTCCAAGGATACGAAAAAATGGATGTCACCGGCTACCGCCAGCTACAGACCGCCAATCTCCAGAGAGAGTACAACGAAGCAAAACTCGATCACGGGCTCGTCCGGTTCAATGGCGGATTTGGCGGGGCCTCCGAAGTATTCGATGTGTTCAAACAACAGCGGCTCATGAATGAACCGGATCCCGCGAAGCGCGAGGAAAATATTCTCCAGCTTGCAAAGAAAGCGCGCGAAAACGGTCTTCCTGCTTTGGCGCGGCAATATTACGGCATGTATTTCCAGAAAGAACTCGGCGAAAAGGCAAAACATGTCAACAAGGCCGATATTCTCAGGAAATTTGTCTCCGATGATGACAATCGAGAAAATATCGACAAGCAAGTCGGCAAATGGAAGGAAGATTTTATGAAAAAAGCGGGCAGGGAACCGACAGTGGCAGAGCTTGACGATGTTCGCAGCCAAATGGTCGGCATTATGGTTGACGAAGCCTATTCCAAAGAGGTGAAACGGCAAGTCCACGAAGATTTTCAGGGGAAGGGCGGGCCAAGGGCCGAAGCCTGGAACGCGGTGTATGACAAAACTGTCGCCATTGAAGATATCGGGCAGTCCGGTACTTTCACCGCGCTGTTCACTGATGAATCGTGGAATGCCCTGCCGGTGAAGGTTGCCATCACTACTTCGATTATTATCGTTTCCACCGCCACGGCCGGTGCAGCGCTTGAACTGGCTCCGGTCGGTTCGGCGGCCCTAACCCTGCTCGGCGAAGGGGCCGTGGGAAGGGCTGTAGCCTTTGGTGCGAATCTGGCAGTTGAGAGTGCTGTTTTCAGCGCGACGGAGGGTGCTTTAAACGGGGTGATCAATGGTGATTGGTCCACTTTTGAAAGCGGAGGAGCGTTCATGAAATCCTGGGGACATACTGCATTGACTCTTGGGGTATTGAAAGGAGTCGGAGGCGGAGT
>JAYRRV010000137.1:0-7303 GCA_041909955.1 Candidatus Altimarinota bacterium | reverse complement strand
TACCAGGACCTGAAGGCAATGTCGAATCTTTTGTCCCAGATTCCCGGTGTGGCGTTGGATTATCTTTCCGCCGAAACCCGTAACGGACTGGAGAAAACGGTCGGAAAATATTATTACGGGAAATCCGATGAGGATATTGCCAGAATTCAGAAAGAACAATACCAAAAAGTATTGATGAATTTTTTAACCGGCACTTCCGGTTCGGAAATCATGAAGCAGGCGAAGAAGAATTTTGAGGCCGTTGAGGAGGGAAGTTCAAAATATGTCGAGGATTTTGTAAAAGATCTAGCCGGCGGTGAGGGGTGGACGAGCTGGGGGGCCAACAAACTTACGAATCTCCTGGTGAGTACTCTCACAACATTCGGGAAGGGAACTTCCGTCCTGGCGGATTCCCAGTCAAGCGGCATTGATAAGGCGGGAGCGATTTTTGATATCGGACTTTCCATGATCGGAGGATCAAAATCTTTCGTGAAGGGGTCTTCCGTCGTGTCCAATACCGTTGAGGCCAGTGCAGGATTTGCGGAAAAAACGCTGAACTGGTTCGCGAAAAAACTCACCGGAGGAAAAATCGCCTATTATGAAAGTCAGCTCGCCAGGGCCGAGGCGATTCTCGCAAAGGAAGGAATCAGCAAGGCCGAGCGTGAAGCCGCCAAAGCTTTGAAAAATAAAATGAAAGGGTGGATCGGAAATCTTGTGGGTGACGAACGGGCGTTTCAGAAAAACATTGATGAACTGGGGAATGCCATTAAAAAAACATTGGGTGGTGCGGCTCCTGCGGAAGTGATCAAGGGAGCAAAGCAGGAAATCGGTACTTCACTGACGAACATTCTCAAGAAAAGTTTTGAGCACGGACTCAGCGGTTATTGGGATGCATTAAAAACGTTGTACGGTACTGACGCGGTGGATTTTATGAATACTTTTGTTGGAAGTCTCATTGACGCCAAAATCAGCGATCTGGTGAAGGGCATTTTGAATAATACTTCCATGCCGTGGAATATCATCGTGTGTGACGGATCCTATCACGGCGACTGGCCGATTCAGGGAGGAAAGTCTTTTCCGGTTGATGGAACAATCGATGGCGATCTCTTTACCGCGTCCGGGAGTTATGCCATGACGTACTATGGTGTGGCTATTTCCACGAAATTTACTTTGAATGGATCAGTCGACGCCGAAGGGAAATTGAGTGGCACTATCAGTGGAGGGGGTTCAATTAAGGGCCAAATTAAAGGTCAATCCAGCGGTGGAGGATCTTTTACCGGTACGTGCGACGGTGAAACCGTTCGACTGGATTACTCTGTGAGTGGGTCGACCAGTATCAGCGGAGCCGGAACTTACGGTGGAGGTCAGGACGGTGTTTTGACGCTTACAAGGACCTAGAGGGATTCTGTATACTGATCTATCGATAGAAGATATTTTTGTTTTTCCTCATCGGGGAGGAACGTTGCTCTGAAAGAATTTTTTGCGAGGGTGACGATCTCTTCCCGGGTGAGGTTCAGCGCGTCCGCGACCGCTTCGTAGTTTTCCTCCACGTAGCCGCCAAAGTAGGCGGGGTCGTCGGAGTTGATCATGACCAGCAGATTGGCGGCGAGCATTTTTTTGAGCGGATGGGCTTTGAGATCTTTCACCACTTTGAGTTTAAGATTGGAAAGGGGACAGACGGTCAGCGGTATTTGATGGTCAACGAGTTCTTTGACGAGTTTTTCGTCATCCAGAGCATGGTTGCCGTGGTCCACGCGGAGGATTTCGAGCTGGCTTAACGCTTCCCACACGTATTCCGCGGGGCCTTCTTCACCGGCGTGGGCCACACGCAGCAGGCCTTCATCCGAAGCTTTTTTGTACACGTTTTTGAATTTTGACGGAGGGTTCCCCACTTCCGACGAGTCCAGTCCTACGGCGAAAAATTTGTCTTTGTACGGGAGTGCCTCTTCCAGTGTTTTCATGGCGGCCTCTTCCGGCAGATGGCGCAAAAAGCAGAGAATCAGCCGCGCGTTCATGGCAAATTGGGTGTGGGCGTCGCTGCATGCGCGGTGCAAACCTTCAATAACGGTTTTGAAAGGAATGCCCCGGTCGGTGTGGGTCTGGGGATCGAAAAATATTTCCGCGACTTTCACGTTCTGGGACCGGGCTTTCTGCAGATAGGCCCAGGCGAGGTCGTAAAAATCCTGCTCGGTGGTGAGGACGCTTGCGCCCTGGTAGTAGATGTCCAGAAAATCCTGCAGGTTGCCGAAGTTGTAGGCGCTGCGGATTTCTTCCACGGATTGGTATTTGAGTGAGATCTTGTTGCGCTGCGCGATTTTAAACATCAGTTCCGGCTCGAACGTTCCTTCGATATGAAGGTGGAGTTCGGCCTTTGGGATGCCACGGATGAATTTTTTCAGCGATGCGTCGAGCAGATTATTTTTGCTTTATTTTGTAGAAAAATGTTGTTGCCAGATTGATCTTCTGCAATTTGTCCTGGGGGCTCATGACCAGGATGGACACCGCGTTTTCCCGTGCAAAGAGGGTGTCGCTCATGTAGGAATAGATGGCTTCCTCTCCAGTGCCGCTGATGTCACTGTAGGTCCCCTGCGGGTATTTTTCGGCCGGAACGGTTCCGGCGGCAAGTTCGAGATTCTTACGGTATTCATTCATGGCCTTGGCAGCCTCCTCCCGGTTCGGGGAAACGGTGACGGTGAACGAGGCGGCGGCATCTTCCCCGTAGCTGCAGATCCATTCGCCCTGCTTGATCGGGGTGACGATCGGCTGGAGTTTTTCCACGGGGAGTTTGGTGATGAGGGCGATGTCCTCCGGGGTCAGCGTGTAGCAGGTGTTCAGCTCGATTTTGTTTATCTTGGCGATGTTCTGAATCTCCGTCATTTTTTGTTCAGGGGATGCCTGACACGCCGAAAGCGCCATCGCGCCAAATGTTCCGATGATCACCAGTGCCGTTTGTTTTTTCATAGGGGTACGATTATGGACTTCGGGGAAGCTGCCGTTCATTATAGACGGTTTGAAGCGGGAAGGCTATTTTTTCCTGGGGGGAGTTTACACCAGACCCTGTGCCAGCATGGCGTCGGCGACCTTGATGAACCCGCCGATGTTGGCGCCTTTGACGTAGTTGATGTAGCCGTCCTCCTTGCCGTATTTGATGCAGGTCTGGTGGATGTTTTCCATGATGTGTTTGAGTTTTTTATCCACCTCTTCCGCGGTCCAGGCCAGCCGGCCGGAGTTTTGGCTCATTTCCAGCCCGGATACGGCAACACCGCCGGCGTTGGAAGCTTTACCCGGTGAAAACAGCACGCGGGACTGAATAAGGAACTCCACCGCTTCGGCCAATGTGGGCATGTTGGCGCCTTCCACTACGGCCATGCAGCCGTTCGCCACCAGTTTTTTGGCGTCCTCCAGGCTGAGTTCGTTCTGCGTGGCGCACGGGAAGGCCACGTTGCAGGCCACTTCCCAGGGTTTGGCTCCGGGGTAGTATTCCGCGTTGAATTTTTTTGTATAGTCCTTGATGCGGCCGCGTTCTTTGTTCTTGATCTGTTTCACATATTCCAGTTTTTCCTGCGTGAAGCCTTCTTTGTCGTGGACGTAGCCGTCGGAGTCTGACATCGTCACCACTTTTGCTCCCAGGTGCAGCAGTTTTTCCACCGTGAATTGCGCAACGTTGCCGGAGCCGGAGACGACACACGTTTTATCTTTCAGTCCCTCGCCGCGGGTGCCGAGCATGAACTGCGCGAAGTACACCACACCGTAGCCCGTGGCTTCCGGCCGTAACAAACTTCCGCCGAAGGGCAGACCCTTGCCGGTCAATACGCCGGTGAATTCGTTCCGGAGTCTTTTGTACTGGCCGAACAGGTAGCCGATTTCGCGTCCGCCCACGCCGATGTCGCCCGCGGGGACGTCCGTATCCGGACCGATGTGTTTTGAGAGTTCGGTCATGAAGCTTTGGCAGAATCTCATGATTTCGTTATCGGATTTTCCTTTGGGGTCGAAGTCCGATCCGCCTTTGCCCCCACCCATGGGCAGGGAGGTGAGGCTGTTTTTAAACACCTGTTCGAACGCCAAAAATTTGAGGATGCTGCAGTTTACGCTGGGGTGGAAACGCAGTCCTCCCTTGTAAGGGCCGATCGCACTGTTCATTTGGATGCGATAGCCACGGTTGATCCGGTATTCGCCTTTGTCGTCGATCCAGGGTACCCGGAACATGACGACCCGTTCCGGTTCGCACATTCTTTCCAGGATCTTTGCTTTTTCATACTCCGGATGTTCTTCAATGAATGGGATGACGGATATCGCAACCTCTTTGACCGCCTGGAGGAACTCAGGCTCGTTCGGGTTTTTCTCCTGGACGGTTTTGACGAATTCGTACATTTTGTCGGCGCTCGCCATATGGGGAAATTAATGGATAAATCACCCACGGTATAGCAGCAAGAAACGGCTGACGCAAGCCAAAAAGTTCGGAAAATTTTACCCTTGCCAACTTTTTTTACAGGGATAGAATGGGGGGCTGGATGGCCGGGCAATGTCAGATTCCTCTGCGCCGTCTGATAAGGCTTACGATCGGTAGGATCAGCGCTATGCTTCCGAACGCCGTCAGCAGCGTTGGGGAAAACCACAACGCCCACGGATTGTTGATTTCGGCGTTCCGGGGGTCTGTGGGGTTGTAGATGATTTCGACGGGCTGCTCCACGCTGTATTTTGGAGGGTTGGAACTCAGCTCGGATTCAAAGGTTCGGGTTTCCCCGTCCTCGGTTTTGAATTGTATCAGGGGGCGGTAGCTCGTACTCTTTCTGTTTTTGTGGCGGATGTTCTCTTTAACATAGCCGATGGTTTTCGTGCTGTGCTGCATCAGATCGGCTTTTTTGACGTAGCCGGTTATTCCCAGGTAAAGGAACAGTCCGCTCATCAGGAGGGTCAGGATGATGCCGAATATATTACGCATGGGGTGGTTGATGGTAGGAGGTCGGGCTTCAGGCTATTTTTTCTTTTCGCGGATGACTGTGATGGAACATTCGCTCAGCAGTGCGGCCAGCGCGCCCACGGCGGCGAGGACCGGGACCAGTACGGTGAGTACCGCGCCCAATGCCAGCGGGAACTCCGCCATGACGTTGCCTTTTTTGTCCTTCACGATGATTCTGCGGACGTTGGCTTCCTTCATGAGCTCTTTCACTTTTTTGATCATGTCTTCACCACTCACGTGGAAAGTTTCCTCCCAGCTGCCGGTATCCTTGGGAGCTTCCTGTTTTGAAGATTTGCCGGTGGATTTTTTCATAAACAAAAAGGTTAGTGATGCTTTATTATTGTCCTTTTTACTGGCTTTTTCAACGTTTGGGGCGTAGGATTTTTTGTTGACAGAGTTCCTTAACCCAAACCATATGAAAAAAACAGTCGCTCTTCTGATGGCGCTGCTTTTTGCAGTGCCGTTTTCGGCGCAGGCCGTTACGATCCGTGAAACGCTGAATGACCGCTGGGGCAGCGCGGAACAGGTTTTTTCCGATGTCGGAAAATTGCACAAGAATTACCGTGCGGTTGAAATGCTGAACGGCATGGGGGTGGTGAAAGGGTACGAGGACGGCAGTTTTAAGCCAAACACCGCCGTCAATCGCGCCGAACTTACCAAGATGCTTGTGGTCACCATGGTGGCGGGCGGCGAAGTTCCCACCGCCGATACCTACTCAAACTGCTTCCCTGATGTGAAAACCGAATGGTTTGCCCCTTATGTGTGCTATGCCAAGGAACAGGGCTGGGTCAGCGGGTATCCTGACAAAACCTTCAAACCGGGGAATCCGGTCAACCGCGTTGAGGCCATGAAAATCATTCTGAACGCCATGGTGCCGGAACAGTTTTGGCCTTCTCCGACCGATGCCGAACTCGCGCTTGATATGCCGACTGATGCGGAGAGCGGCGCATGGTATCATCAGTTCCTTCTTTTTTCGGTCGCCAAACAGCTTTTGGACGGCCAGCACGTGGTGGTCACCGCGGACGGATACAGCTACAAGCCGGGCGAACCGATGACCAGAAAAGAGGTCGCGGAGATGATTTTCCGCACGGTGGCCTACATGATGGAAAGAATCGAGTACGCAAAAGCTATCACCACCGCCGCTTGCCTTAAGCTGGCGAATCCGACGGTGAGCGATACCGAACTTCAGACTTTGTTTGCCGCGGAGCTTGCCAAAGACGGCACACTGACCGCCGATGAAGCGGACGAGCTGGCAGGTACCTACCAGACCGACGACGTTCTGGACAGCATGATCAAAGACGTTGTGGCTTCGACCTGCGGAGGGGATACCACCGTGGACATGACCAAGTGGGAGTTTTTCCTGACCCAGTACGCGTTATAAAAAAGTTTCACTAAAGTTTTCGGAGCCGGGGAGGTTACGTCAGGATTAGTTCCTGGACCTCCCTGTTTTCCGTTTTCACCCCCGCGAATCCCGTGACTCTTAAGAAGGGGAAGATGGCTGCGTACAGTACCGGAATGAAAAGACCGATGATCGGGATAACGGAGATGACCATCATGTAGATGATCAGGGCGAGGAAGAACGGGATGTAGGCGGCGGCCGGTTTGAGACTGTTTTCCATTTCCGTCCAGCTTTCGCTAATTTTTTTCGTTCCTTCCTCGATGGCCGCGGCTTTTTCTTTTTCTCCCAGTCCCGGGGCCTGTTTTTCAATACTGGCTTTTCCCTGTTCTTTCATATAATTCATGGCCTGTTCCTTGAGTTCCGGAGGGAAGATGAAATTGCGGGTTGCTGCGTCTTTCGCAAATCCAATACCAAAGCTCGCGCTCACGATAATTCCCAGAATGACCAGCAGCAGCATTTGGCCCTCCACCAGCGCGTGGGCGGAAAAGTGGATCTGGTTCCCGATTTTTTTCTTTACGCCGGTTGCGTATAAAATGCAGAACACAAAGAACACTCCGCCCAGGATCATGGTCGCGGTGTCGGCGCCCCAGGCGATGACCAGGGCAACGGCGGACAGAGCGTACCCTGTGGCTGTGAGCCACGCAGGTCTGACCAGTGTGGCCATAAGTCCCGAGAAAACGACCACAAGCACGATGCCGACAAGCGCGGCAATGCCGTTGTTCGTGAGTTCCTGCAGATTCCCAAGCACCGTTCCGTAGTTTTTGACTATTTGTGAGGAAGTGTACCCCAGGAATGCGGCGGAAGATCCCAGCAGCGTGAATAAAACGGCCGTTTTTGCGATGACCGAACCGGTGAGTTTCAACTCCTGCGGCGGGGTGTCCCGTTTGGCAAAAGGATTGCCCAGATGTTCCAGCGGGGTGGGGTGATGACCCGGACGGCCTTGGGATTTTTTCATAATCTTATTG
>JAYRRV010000136.1:0-1760 GCA_041909955.1 Candidatus Altimarinota bacterium | reverse complement strand
CTGCTGACCATCGCCGCACTTCATCCGCGAAAGGGATTGAAGTATCTGCTCAACGCAATGCAGAAAGTAACTGAACAAAAAAATAGTACAAAGCTGGTGATCATTGGCGAAGGCCCGGAAAAAGCGGAACTTGAAAAACGTATTCATAAACTAAAAATTCGGGACCAAGTCAAACTCCTGGGACACCAGGACAACATTCCCAAAATGCTGAAAAGTAGCGACCTTTTTGTACTGCCAAGCGTCAAGGAAGCGTTCGGACTGGTACTCTTGGAAGCCATGGCGGCACAAGTACCGATCGTAGCGACAAACGTGGGGGGAATTCCCGAAATAGTGGAAGACAGAAAAAACGGATTTTTAGTGGAACCCCGCGATGCCGACGCACTCGCCCAAACCATCCTCATGCTGCTAAAAAACAAACCCCTGCGGGAAAAACTGGCCTTTTTGGGACACCATAAAGTCAAACAGTTCGACCTCAAAGGAATGGTGGAAAAAACCAAAAAGGTCTACCATGAAATTCTCGGCAAGTAACACTCCCGCCATGAAACTGAAGAATATCTACGTGTGTGAACAGTGCGGTTATGAATCCCCCAAGTGGATCGGAAAATGTCCCGACTGCAACGCCTGGAACTCATTTCAGGAAGACGTTGTTGAAAAAACTCCGTCGAAAAAAATTGAAGGCAGAGTCCTCTCCCCCTCCCCACTCGTCCACGAGGGAGATATTGAAACGAGAATAGATACGAACATAGAGGAACTGAACCGCGTGCTTGGAGGCGGACTGGTGAAAGGGAGCATGATTTTGCTGAGCGGAGAACCTGGAATAGGAAAATCCACACTCACTCTCCAGATCTGCAACCAGATAGCAAAAAAAAACCTGAAGGTGCTCTACGTATCCGGCGAGGAGTCCCGTCACCAGATAGCATCCAGGGCAGGAAGACTTGGGATGAAAGAAAATGTCGACTTTCTCGGGGAAACACAGTTTGAACACATTCTGGCCACCGTTGAAAAAGTAAAACCCGACTGTGTAATTATCGACTCGATCCAGGTAATGTACTCTGAGGAAGTTGGATCGCTTGCCGGAAGCATCAACCAGGTCCGGTACTGTACGGAAAAAATGATGGAGTTCGCCAAACGCACGGCGACCCCTGTGATTTTGATCGGCCACGTGACCAAGGACGGGAACCTGGCTGGTCCGAGGGTATTGGAACATCTGGTGGACACCGTGCTCTTTCTGGAAGGCGAAAGGTACCAGAACCTGCGCATGCTCAGAAGCATGAAAAACCGTTTCGGTCCCACACACGAAGTAGGAATTTTTGAGATGAACGAACTGGGTTTACAAGAAGTCGCCAATCCATCAGAACTCTTCCTGGAGGGACGAAAGAAAGACAGCTTCGGATCGACCATCACTGCCACAATCGAAGGGACAAGGCCCCTGCTCCTGGAGGTTCAGGCGCTCACGAACCTCACCGCGTTCGGATACCCCAAACGCGCCGGAAGCGGATTCGACAACAACCGCCTGCAGCTGCTGATCGCGGTCATTCAGAAACATCTCAAACTCAATCTCTCCAACCAGGATGTGTATGTCAATATCGTCGGAGGATTCCGCCTGGGCGAACCCGCCGCAGATCTGGCGGTGGTCATGGCGATTATTTCCTCGCTCACCCAAAAACCTTTGGCCGCCGACAGCATTTACATCGGTGAAGTCGGCCTTTCCGGGGAACTCCGCAGTGTTTCCGAATTGCCCAAAAGAATCAAAGAGGCCG
>JAYRRV010000135.1:0-8052 GCA_041909955.1 Candidatus Altimarinota bacterium | reverse complement strand
AGTCGCCGACGTTGTCGCCGACGTTGTCCGCAATGACAGCCGGATTTCTTGGATCGTCTTCCGGAATGTTTTTTTCAACTTTCCCCACGATGTCCGCTCCAACGTCGGCGGCCTTGGTAAAGATCCCTCCGCCGATACGTGCGAACAGCGAAACGAGCGAGGCACCAAACCCGAATCCGATGAGAAGTTTTGGAGCTTCGTTCAGAGGGATGCCAAGGTTGTTGGTAAATATATAGTAGAAACCGCTTACGCCGAGGAGCGCAAGGCCCACAACCGCAAGTCCCGTGACGGATCCTCCTTTAAACGCAACGGACAGAGCGTCCTGGAGCGAATTTTTTGCGGCTTCGGTCGTGCGTACGTTTGCACGGACCGAAACACTCATGCCAATGTATCCCGCGATGGCGGAAAACAGCGCACCAACGACGAAGCCGATGGCGATGAGAATGTTATCATTGTGGGAACCTTTTGGGAGGATGAAAGCCATCGCCAGGAAAATAATGGTGGCGATGATGGTGATGGTGATCGATTGCCGGTTGAGATATGCCATGGCACCTTCCTGGATTGATTTGGCGATTTCACGCATTTTTTCGTTTCCCGTGGAACGCTTAAGGATCGAAACGATGAGGATAATGGCATACAAAAGCGCAAAAACGCTTATGCCGATCGCAACAAGAGGAACTTGCATAGATTGGGGTTAAGAATTAGTAAATCCAGGGAGGAATTGTAGCGAAGAGTCCGTGTTGTAGGAATGACTTACCGTCACTTTGATTTGATGGATTGTCACTTTTATGTTTTGGCTATTTGTCGATGGTTTTTACCTGTCGCTTTGTTGCATTTGGGAACCGTTTCTTTTACAATAAGGCGTGTTTTACCTATTCATTAATCTCTACTATGATCGAGGAACAACATTCAGAACATCACACACCCGCCCACCATACTCCTGAACATCAGCCCGAACACAAGCCGGCTCACGGGGGGATGCCTGAGATTCCAAAAATTGATATGAAAAATGTCAATGCCGACAGTCTGAAGGGTGGTTTTGGCGATATCATCGAGATTCTGAAACTCAACAAGGCGGCCATGGAAAAGGTTGCTCATCGCGATGCTGAAGGTATCAGTCTTGCCCTTGTGTATCTTGCCGTTGGTGCCATTGGTGCTCCGTTGGGCGGCGCGATTTTGGGTTACACCTTCTTGAACACCACTTTCCGCACCCCGATTGTGAACGCCCTCATTGGAGCGGTTCTCGCCGTCGTAATGGGAGCGGTGGTGTTTTATGTCACCAGCATGGTCGCTGAAAAGATGTTCCATGGGCAGGCAAAGTTCCCCCAGTATTTCCGCGTGATGGGTTATGCCGCTCTCTTAAATGTTGTCGGTTTCCTTACCGTTGTGCCGGTTCTCACGACCATCGCATCTATCTGGCTTCTGGTCGTGAACTATATGGCTTTAACCAACATTCATAAGCTCAATTCCACCAATGCGGTCTTGACGATTATCGTTACGATCGTTGTCTTTATCGCCCTTACTGCGGTTATTGCCGCTTTGGGCCTTTCCGCCATGGGTGGCGCCGCCTTCAGTCTGACCTAAAAAATGGTTGGTTTTTCCCTAGAGATCCTTCAAAAGCCCCGTTCCCAAACGGGGCTTTTTGTGCTACAATATAAGGATTCTCTATGTTCGTCTTATGGCTGAAGGTGATGGAGCTCAAAACCAGGGACAGCAGGGGCAGTCCGGCTCGTTCGATCCCTCCAAAGAGGTCAAATCCGAGGTCGTGGATCAGGCAAAGCTTGATCGTGCCGCCAAGGAGCGTGAACGCCGCCGTCGCCGTCGCAGAAAGAAGGCCGAATTAAAGCGTCTTGAACGTGAAACTTTGCAGCAGTCGGGGGCTCTTCCAAAACTGGAAACGACCAAGCCGGCAGAGATCGGAAAGAAGGATGCCGGTTCGTTGAAGAAGAAGCCTGAAGTAAAGCCGGAGTCTCCCGATTCCGGACCAAAACCTTCCGTGGAACATCATATCGCCAAGCGATCCGAGGAACATGCCCCCAGATCAAAAGTTATCGTTCCCCAGGCGAAGCAGAAGGAAGATGAACAACAGAAACCGATTCAAAAACCTATTGAGAAGCCGGACCAGAAATCGGAGGAGTCTTTAAATGAGCCTCACCCGATGAGTCATAAAACACATAGTTTCGCAGGGCCGTTGATTGAACCGGTAGGACAACAGCCGGAACCCAAACCGGAATTGCCGACACAGGAATTTGGCGCGGTGCCGGAACCTCATGCCGAGAAGCAGATTGAATCGAAGCCGGCGGTTCAGCCCGAGCCTGTAGTTCAACCGCAACCTGAAGTTCAACCGCAACCTGTGCCTGAAACGGAGTCGGAACCCCAGGATGTGAACCTTGAAGATCTTCCGCCGATTTTTCCTGTTCATGATGAGGAAAGTGATATCGTTATCAATGATCAGCACAAGGAAGTCAGACCTCCCGTGAATATGGAGGAGGTTCATGCCGACAAGGAAAATGAAAATGAACTTCCGCCGATTTTTCCTTATCCCCAGCCTTCTGAAGAGAAAAAGGTTCTTGACGCGGAACCCGAGGCCGAGGAGATCAAGCCGGTGAAGAAAGTCCGGAAAGTTGAAGAGAAGGAGCATTCGGTTGAGAAGCAGGAGTCTTCCAAAGAGACGATGTCGGAATCGGAGGGGTTAAACGTGAAGAAATCATTTCTCCAGGCCGCTGGCGGATTTTCCGCCGGGGTATTGCAATCCGTGGGGAAGGCATTCCATCAATTCCGCTTGAAGTTTGATGTGAAGAAGTTAGGAGTCTTTTTGGTCCTGATGGTGATCGGCGGCGGCTTATATGCCGGATATCTGTTCAAGGTCCATGAAACGGTTTATAACTCCGTGGCCGGACTTTTTAAGGCGCCGCCGCCGGTTGAGGTCCAGCTTGATGAGCAGCTTTTGCGCGAGTGGGGAATTACCACCGCCCTCTTGTTCGGTGATAACAGGGGAAGCACCAAGGATCTTTTTGCTTCACAGCTTTTCAACGCGTACTACTTTGGGTATCTGAGTGAGCCCAGAGTGGAGGGTGAGACGGGTATCACTCCCGCGTATTATTACGGCAAGGGAGAGGATCTGGTTGCAGCGACCAATCGTTTTATCGCATATGTCAAAAATCTCCGCGAACTGGTGAGTGTGTACGATGTGGATGTGTACCAGATGCTTGATCAGACCACTGAACGCGAAAAAGCGATGAATGCCCACGTGGCAAAGTTGAAAGAGGTTCAGGAAAAAAGCACCGCCATGCTGAAGGAGATCAACACCGAGATCGATGACCTTAAAATTTCTCTCGAGAGCCTTAATCCGGAAAAAACAAGATCGGAAACAGATTTCTTCGTCGCTCTTCAGGGGTTGGCGGGTGAAAAGTCCGATTTCCTTTTAAAGAGTTTTATTGATATTTCCCAAAAGCAAACCGCCCTTAAGGCTCATCTGGCGGCATTGCAGAAGTTGTCGGGTTATTACGACAGTTCGCTCCAGAAGCTCGCGATCCGTATTACGGCCATAGAAAAGAACTATCAGGTCCTTGTTCAGGGAATCCGCGTGGTGGATATTCCCGGGGCAAATCTGGATATCATCATCAAAGAGACTCCCTAAAGACGGGAAGGTCTTCAGCATAAGAAAAAGTTGCCATTGCGGGTGTGGAATGATAGGATGACTTATCCCTGAGCGTTTTTTGTATGGTGACGATAGACCACCTTATTGAGAAGATTCAGGCATACAAGCCTGATATTGACGTCGCGCTCGTTCGTCAGGCTTTTGATTATGCGAAGAACCATTTACGGGGAATGTATCGTGTGACGGGGGATTCGATGCTTATCCATGCCCTTGCGGTTACCGACAATCTGCTCACTTTTAAACCCGACCAGAACAGCATTCTGGCCTCGTTGCTTCACGATCTTTCCAAGACCCCGGCGTACAGTCCACAAGACATTACGCTGAAGTTCGGTGATGACGTCGCGTTGCTGGTTTCGGGCATGCAGAAACTTCAGAGCGTTCATCTGAAGGGCGGGAAAAGTGATTTGGAGGCCTTCAGGAGAATGCTCCTGTCTCTGGCTCAGGATTTGCGTTTGGTGCTCATTCGTTTGGCCGATCTACTTCATGATGTTGAGTCGTTGGAATATGTTCCCCAGATCCGCCGCAAGGAGGTGGCCCGGGAGATGTTGGATGTTTATGCACCCATCGCTTCCCGGCTCGGTATTTACGGTGTGAAGTGTCAGCTGGAGGATCTGGCTTTCAAGTATCTTTATCCCGATAAACACGCGGATCTTAGCGCCCAGCTGGATGAATACATCCGGAAGCAGGAGAAGTTCCTGGAAAAGATCAAGAAAAAACTGACGGACTTTCTGACCGAGCAGGGAATAGAGGCAAGGGTGGAAGGGCGGCGCAAGAATCTTTATAGCGTCTACCGGAAAATGAAGAAGAAGAGCAAGGCGTATCTCAATGAGGTGTACGATATTTATGCCTTCAGGCTTATTCTCCCCACCCGTTATCATCGGAACGGCACCGAAAACACCGAAAAGCTCTATACGCTCCTCGGTCTTATCCACAGCCATTGGACCGCTCTTTCGGATCGTTTTAAAGATTATGTCGCCGTTCCGAAATCAAACGGATACCGGAGCCTCCATACCACGTTGGTCGGCGACGGGGAAAAAAACTTTGCCCAGCCCTTTGAGGTTCAAATCAGATCAGAGTCGATGCACCAGCAGGCGGAGTACGGTTTTGCCGCGCACTGGTTGTACGAAGATACCAGGGGGTATTCATCCCGGGTTGATCAGAAGAATGCCTCTGATACCCAGGAACTGAAAGCCAAGAGGTATCAGGAATGGTTGGACGGTCTCGTCAGTATCCAGGCAGAACTGGCGCACGGGAAGGATTTGGGGAGCAAGATGAAACTGAACATGTTCCACGATCATATTTTTGTTTTCACCCCCGATGGTGAGGTGAAAGATCTTCCCCAGGGGGCGACTCCCGTGGATTTTGCCTATGAAGTGCATACCGATATCGGGAATCACTGTCACGGGGCAAAAGTAAACGGTTCCATTGTTCCCCTGGATTACCAACTGAAGAACGGTGACCGAGTTGAAATATTGACGAAGAGCAAGGCTGATCCAAAACCCCACTGGCTTTCCTTTGTTAAATCCTCCCTTGCCAAGGCCAAAATCAAGAGTTATTTCAAGGGTCTTGATAACGATCAGAGTTTTAAGGAAGGAAAGGAACTGGTGAACAAGTATCTTGTGAGTATGGGGTATCCGCAACTGGATGACAATCTTTCCATTTTCCGGAAATATGGCAGTCATAAGCTTTCACTCAAGGAACGACAGTCGCTGGTGGAGGATATTGGGAACGGCGCCGTCAATGTGTCCCTTGTGCTGAAGAAGATTTTTACCACCAGGGATTTTCCGGAGAAAAAGATCGGGCCGGAGGTTTCCGTGGTCAAAAAAAGTTCCGGGGTGACCGAACATCGTGAGAACGAAATTCTGATAGCAGGGGAGACGGGTGTTCCTTTCAAGCTTTCTTCGTGTTGCAAGCCCCAGGCGGGGCAGGAGGTTGTCGGCTACGTTACCAGGGGGAACGCCGTCCGGATTCACCTGCCGAATTGTGCTTTCCTGATGAAGGCGGATCCCGAGCGCGTTCTTGAGGCGAGCTGGGGGTATCAGATCCACCAGCGCAAGCTTTTGCCCGTGGTCATCGATTTGAAGGCGATCGACCGCGTGGGTCTTCTGCGCGATATCGCGGCGACCATCGCAAGCTTCAACGTCAATATCCTTGATTTTACCCTCAAAGAAAGGCGCGATAATCTTATCCACCGCCATATGATCCTGGAGGTCGTTGACGAGGAGCAGTCCGAGAAAATTTTACGAAGGCTCCGGCAGGTTCGCAACGTGCTGGAGGTCAATCCTGTGGAGAAAGAGAAGCCGGGTTTTTAGACAAGATCCTGTAGGATTCTTTCGCTCACAATTTCACGGTCCAGAAAGTGCTGAAGGAAGAAGCGGGTGATGTATTCCAGCTGTTTTTTTTGGTCCCGGCTGAAGGAGATTTTGTGCTTTTGAAGTTCCGGGGGCTGGCTCAGATACCGGATGAGTTTGAAGATGCTGAATTCGATGCGTCTGCCTTCGTTGGGAAGATTTGCCGTTGCTGAGTCCGGCGTTCGGTGAGGGTACCTGCATTCGTCGCAGATCATGTGTCCGTTTGGTTCCAGCCAGATGTCGTGTCCGCCGTCCCACCTGCGGTGGCATTCTCCGCAGCCTTCCAGGTTTGGAAGGACTCCTATCTGTTGCAGAAGATTTAGTTTAAAACTTTCCACGGTCAAAAAATGCTGGTCTGAGCTACCGAGTTTGAACAGGCTCTGTTCCAGCAAACGGTAGAGCTCCGGGGCGTGTTCGCTGCTGTGGGTGCTTTTGTGGAAAATTTCCATAATCAGCCCGGCCATCATGGCGCGGTCGAAATTTTCCCGTATGGATTTAAAGTTTTCCCGGACCTGGCATTGGACGATGGTGTACCGCACCGGGCTTTTATAAAGCTGGAACTCGCAGAGATTCAGCGTTTCAATGTGTCCGGCCAGCGACCCGTTCATCTTTCGCGCGCCTTTTGCTGCCGCCTGAATTTTTCCCAGGTCCGGGCTGTAGAGCGTCACTGAACAATCGTTCTCCCCGAGCGGGTGTTTTTTGATGATGATGCCCCGGGTATGAATATTCCTTTGTTCGGCCATAGAGCTTGTGCCGTGAGATATTATCCGTTCGTTATCTTGCCGTGAACGTGCTGTTCCACGGCCGCGTAGCTGCTCATGATTCCGAGTCCGACGGTGATGATCATTTCAGCGATGAACACTTTGTTGAGTTCAAGACTGTTGTAGTAGCTCCACATGGTGGTGTCGTCGATCTGTATGGTTTTTCCCAGAACAAACAGGAACAGAAAGCTTGTGAGTACTGCGAATGCCCCGTAGAGTATTCCTTCAAAGATAAATGGCATTCGGATGAAGGCGGGGGTCGCCCCCACCAGCCGCATGATGGTGATCTCCTGGCGTCGGGTATAAATGGTCAGCTGGATGCCGTTGACGATAACCAACGTTCCTCCCAGTACAAAGACCAGCACGAGCCAGAAAATGACCTGTCGGATGAACCGGCTGATGTTGAGGAGATTTTTTGCTACGTTTGAGAGGATCTGGCTGTCGCTCCCGCTGCCTTCGGCGACGTAATTCTGCATGAATGATTTATATTGGCCTTGCTGGAGGAAGGTTTCAACGGTTTTGTAGTCTTCCGGCCGTTGGGTAATGATGCTGATGCTGGGGGGAAGGGGATTGGTGAGGTTAAATTTTCGTAAAAACTCCGCGGTCTTTGGATGGGTTCTGGCCACAATATCCAGGGCCTCCTCCTTAGACGTGAATTTGACGGTTTTGACTCCCTCGATGTTCTGCAGGGACTGGGTAAGGTTTTGGGCGTCGTAGAGCTGAATGTCGTCACGAAGGTAGATGACGATGTCGACGCGTTCACTTAGAGCCTGCAAAGCCTGGTTCCCGATAAAATGGACGGCCAGGATGACGTTGAATATGAAGAGAATAACGGCGATGACGCCGATGGTGGCCATGGACAGAAATTTGTTTCGCCAAAAATTGGTCACTCCAAGCTGGAGGCTTCGGAAAAAGGCGACGAAAATGTTGCTATTGAAGTCATGTGGTTTGAGTTTTGTTTGAGGCATGATTGTTTGTTAGAGCAGCACATTGCTTTTTGCTTCGAATGTTTTGAGTTTGGTGAGTGTTTCGTCTTCCTGGGGCTGGAGTCCCTTTCTGATGAGGGAAGATTTATACATCTGTGGGAAGTAGGGGACCAGGCGTACAACCTGGGCGTTCAGTTTGATGTCGATGAGCGTTTTTTCCAGCCGCTGGGTGAAGACAAATTGGTCGTATCCCAGGGCCAGGACGTCCGGCCGGAATTTTTTGAGGACTTTGTGCTTGTCGTCCTTGAATCCAAGGACGACTTTGTCGGCTATGCCCGACAGTTTGACGTTTT
>JAYRRV010000134.1:0-3478 GCA_041909955.1 Candidatus Altimarinota bacterium | reverse complement strand
TTGCATAAAGTTCTTCAACTAGAAGGGGCAGTATTTCGATCGCCAAATTGGCATCTTCCATAGTGTATTTTTCATCTCCTGGCTTTGTTGTATTGTCCCCCAGCCATTTTATTTGCTTTAGAAGTGCTTGATATTTTCCCTTAACTGGAAGGCCCCCAATTTTTTCTTTGTAATCTCTCCCACTCATTTCCTTATCATCGCAGATTGCATAGACAGTTTTGCGAAGACAGGCTCCGAGGCCTGTTAATGATCCGACAGATTTACACCTTTCAGCTTCGTTAAAAGCATCTTTTACCTTTTGGGGAATTTTCTTTGCCTCAAATTTTGTTTTAGTTGAGGGGAAAGTAAACAAAAGTTCTTTTCTTACGGTACTCCAATTAGTCCGTCCTGCGTATTGGCTTTGTACTTCTGCTTTGGCTCGATAAATTTCATGGAACTGTCTTTCGCAAAACTTACATTCAGAGGTTTCAATCCAAAGTCCATCTCCATATTTGCATTTATGAGTGGGAGAGACGGTTTGGCGATTACTGCCCCATTCAGGGTTGAAGTCTTTTTGGCAATCGTGATACGGACATTTCATATAAGTTGATGTTAAAAACTGGCAATATTTTCGCTAACTCCTTTCTGTGTGCGGACATTTCGGATTGTAGCAGCAGGGGAGCGATTATGTGAAGGGGGGGGGCGTTTTTTATGTTTTCTTTATGGTTGGTTTAGATTTTGTTCATCGGTAGGGGTGTAGTTTGGCTGCAGCTGGCCTTTGGTGGGCGTAGCAGGCGCTGGGGCGGAATTGCCATTCCGGCTCCAAGGGGTTCAACTCCCCTTACGTCCACCACGGGCTAGCCTCGATGGAATCATTGATTGTCACCCAGGATATGATGTATCATAAGCATGAATGGCAATTCCGCTCTTGCAGCTTCTGCTGCCGGCCCCCATCGAGTCTTCTTTGGGGGTCATTTTTTGTTTTGCTATTCCCTTGATGGAGTACTATCTGCAACAACTGGAAAATGAGTTGAAGCTTCGCGGCATGAGTCCAAGGACTGTCAAGGCGTACCGTTCGTGTGTCGGATATTATTTGAAATTTTTAAGTTCTGATTTTGGGGTCACGGATTTTTCAGTGCTTGACGGTGAGAGAGTGAAGGCGTTTCTGCTCCACCGCCAAAGCCTGGGGGCGGCCGCTCAGACGGTGAATCTCTACCTGAACGCCATCAAGTTTTTTTACCGCTGGGTGGTGAAGTCTCCGCAGAGGATTGAGCTGCGGTTTGCCAGGAAGGGTGGGAAGCTTCCGGTGGTGCTTTCCCATGACGAGGTTTTACGCGTCATCGACGTGCTGCGGAACCGGAAGCATAAGCTGCTGATCTCCCTGGCGTATGGGGCGGGGCTGCGGGTGAGTGAGGTGATTGCCATCCGCGTGCGTGATGTGGATTTTGAGAGGAATCTTCTGTGTGTCCGCCAGGGGAAAGGGGCCAAGGACCGAATGACGCTGTTGCCGCAGAAACTCCTGGGCGAGTTAAGAGCCTATTGCAGTGTCCGCCAGCCCGACGAGTATGTTTTTGAAAGTGAAAGGGGAGGGAAACTTTCTTCCCGCACGGCACAGCTGGTGTTTGAACGTGCGCTCAAGCGGGTGAACATCGTGAAGCCCGCCACATTCCATTCGCTCCGGCACAGTTTTGCGACGCATCTGCTGGAAAACGGGACCGACATCCGTCTCATCCAGTCCCTTCTGGGGCATGCCAATATCCGGACGACTCAGCGGTATACCCAGGTGAGTTCGACGGCGATCGGCCGGCTGGTGAGCCCGTTGTGATCTTTTGGGGTGCGAAGTTCTGTTTTTAGCACTTGACCCCTGCGGGTGCTAAACGCTACAATGGTATTAGCAGTCTTTTTTACCGAGTGCCAATTAGAAAACTGCCCAGGAATATGTCAATTTTTATCTTTTAACCAATATCAAACTATGACCGAGAAAAAATCTCACAAACTTCGTCCGCTGGAGGACCGCATCGTCGTTGAACCGATGAGTGAAATGGAAACCACCGCGTCGGGGATCATTATTCCGGATACGGTTTCCAAGGGAAAACCCAAGAAGGGGAAGGTGGTTGCCGTGGGTGATGGCAAGTTCGACAACAACGGCAAACGTGTTCCGATGGATATTAAAGTGGGGGATGTTGTGCTCCTTGAGGATTGGGGAGCCACTGAAGTGAAAATTGACGGGAAAGAGCTTTATGTCATTGATGCCGGTCGTGTTTTGGCGATCCTTGAATAGCCACGCAGGCTTCATTGAAGCCGCGGACTGTTAATGTTGTATAAATTTTTTATTCAATAATTATACTATAATATATGGCAAAACAGATTATTTTCGGGGATAACTCCCGCCAAAAGATTATTCACGGGGTGAACCAGCTCGCCCAGGCGGTGCGGATCACGCTCGGTCCCAAGGGACGCAACGTTATTCTGGACCGTAAGTATGGCGCTCCCATGATCACGAACGACGGCGTGACGATTGCCAAGGAGATTGACCTCAAAGATCCCTATGAAAACATGGGTGCGCAGCTCGTGAAGGAGGTCGCGACCAAAACGAACGACGTTGCCGGTGACGGTACCACGACCGCAACGGTTCTTGCTGCCGCGATCATTGCCGAGGGCTTGCGCAACGTTACCGCGGGCGCCAACCCGGTTCAGCTGAAGCGCGGTATCGATATGGCCACCAATAAAGTTTGTGAAGAGCTCGACAACATGAAGGTGGACATCGGCGATTCCAAGGAAAAGATCGCCCAGGTCGCCACGATTTCCGCCCAGGATGCGGAGGTCGGGCAGCTCATTGCCGATGTGCTTGAGGAGGTCGGTCACGACGGGGTGATCACCGTGGAAGAGTCCCAGGCCATGGGTCTCAGCAAAGAGGTGGTGAAGGGAATGCAGTTTGATAACGGCTACCTTTCCGCCTACATGGTCACGGACGCCGCCCGCATGGAGGCCGTATACGAAGACGTGAAGATTTTGATTACCGACAAGAAGCTTTCTTCCATCCAGGAACTTCTTCCGCTCATCGAAAAACTGGCCCAGACCGGTCGCAAGGAGCTCGTGATCATCGCCGAGGATGTTGAAGGCGAAGCTTTGGCGACGTTTGTGCTGAACAAGCTCCGCGGTATCTTCAGTGTGCTGGCCGTGAAGGCTCCGGCCTACGGCGATCGCCGCAAGGAGATGCTCAAGGATATTGCCGCCCTGACGGGTGGGAACGTGGTGACCGAAGAGCTTGGGATGAAACTGGAAACCGTTGACCTTACCGATCTTGGTGAGGCCCGCAAAGTGATTGCCGACAAGGACAAGTGCATCATCGTGGAAGGGAAGGGGAATAAGAAGGATGTTCAGACCCGCGTGGATGAGATCAAGGTACTCCTCGACAAATCTTCTTCCGACTTCGACAAGGAGAAACTTCTGGAACGCATGGCCAAGCTGGCCGGCGGTGTCGGCGTCATTAAAGTGG
>JAYRRV010000133.1:0-3246 GCA_041909955.1 Candidatus Altimarinota bacterium | reverse complement strand
TTACCCGGATTCCACGATGATGCACTACCACAAGCGCTTGAGCGGCGGATCGTTTTTCAAAATGCTCACGAAAAAAGTTTTCTGGCTGCATGTCTCCAGCGCCCTGAAATATTTCTGGAAGTGGAAGAGGGGTTAGCCGGAAACTTTTTGGATAGCCGTCGAATTGTTCAATTGGTCGAATGCTTTCTGACGGAGTTTTTGCAGTTCCTCAGCACTTTCGGCGGTCGGTGCTTTCATGTGTTTACTACCCGCTGTCCAAACCTCCCGTGATGAAACGGTTCCCGGGGAATCGTCATCACTCTGAAGACGGTTGCCGTCTTTATCAAAAAGCCCGAATGGTGCGTCCATTCCCAGGCACCATTCAAAATTATTAATAATTGACCACACTAGAGCCCCGCTCACGGGCACTCCCTCTTTTTTCGCTTTCAAAATGTAGCCCAGAGTGTCAATAAGCCAAGATGGGCGCTTGCGGTCTGTTTTGTCGGCAAATCCGAATTCTGTGACCATCAACTCTTTGTTTGGCCATTTCTGTCCGGCGTATCTGAGCACGTCGTAGATTCCTGGGGGATGTATCTGTCCGAATGCAGGATGATCGCTTCGATATTTCGGATCTGAGCCGGAGATAACCGGCATTAAACCGGCTAATCCCAGTCGAATGCGGAAATAGTACTGTAGTCCCATGAAATCGCTCTGGCTTCCCTCTTCCATATATTCTGCAAGCCCCAGGTTAGTAGTGGATTCGTAGAAGGGGATAGCTCCATTCGGATAGTTTGTGACATGGGCTATGCCAACTTTTGGCGCCCATATCTGGGCTCTTTCGGCCTTTTCGTGGAGAATGTCATATCCCTGATCGTGCATCGCTTTCACTTTCTTTCTCAGCTTTGGGAATTTTCTAAAACTGGCTTTTTGATAGGGAGGAAACTCACCAACAAGGTATGGAGTGAAAAGTAAATTGGCGGGCTCATTAATGGTAATAAACCAGCGCGCAAGCATTTTTTCGTCGCAAAGTGATTCAACAAACTCTTTGCTGTAACCTTCTCCGGCAACTGCACTCCGAATTTTTACCGGGTCACACAAGAAATCGGTGACATTATTCACGTAAAAATTGAAGTGATTGACGATTTCAGGATGCTCGAGCGGACCGGCTGTAAATCTCCGTTTTTTGTTACATTTCCCAAAGCTTACGGGGGCGGTCCAGTGATGAAGCGTAATCATCGGTTCAATACCTTTGCTTTTACAATTGGCCAGTATTCGGACATATTCCGCCATCAACCCTTCATCAAAAACACCTTCGAACGGACAAAGACGCCCAAAATCAAAGGATAGCCTGAAAGCATTGCTGCCAACCTCTTTTGCACGGTCAATAATCTTATCGTATTCCCGGTGGAATTTAGGAAGATCTTCCGGATTTGAGGTGCCCCTGATACCACTTTTGTCACCCTGATTTTTCATTGCCAACTCGCGGCCCCAATCACTAAAACGATCGCTTACTGAATCGCGAAGAGGGTTCATCTGCCAATCGCTGGTTGCCGGACCTACTACCTCCATTGGTTCCTCCAGTTCGAAGCTCAATTCTTCTTGATTCATAGTATTCATCGTATGAATAATGGGTTTGATTTTTAGCATTTTTTTACGTTTTTGTCAATAATGGCGCCGCCTGGTGATATAGAAGTTTGACTTACACCGGGAAATCATGAAGAATTTGTGACTAAGTGGCGTTTTTCTTGATCTTTGACAACAGAAACAGGGAGTTACTTGCTTACTTTGTAATGTGCTTTCGCGATGCTGCCGTCCGAGGAAGCTGCTCCGGCTGCCGCCGCTCCCGAGGCTCCCGCCGAGGGTGAGGCCGCTCCGGCTCCCAAGCCCGAGTGAAGGGCGGCTGAGCGACGAGGCGCAAGGCAGAGGACCGGGCGGGCACACATCGTATGTGTGCCCGCCCACCTCTTTTTCAAGATGAAAACATTACTGTATTTTCCCTTCCGCAAACATACGAATGACTTCGGGATACCATTGTTTTTCCAATGTCTGCACTTTTGTTTTAAGTGTTTCAGCAGTGTCTTCCGGTTCAACGGCGACTTTTTTTTGCACAATAATATCCCCTGTATCCACTCCTTCATCCACAAAATGAATGGTGCAACCTGTCTCTTTTTCCCCGGCTTTCAGTACCTCCTCGTGAACGTTCGCGCCGAAAAATCCCGGACCGCTGAATTTTGGCATCAGAGCGGGGTGCACATTGATGATTTTCCTTGAGAATGCGCGGACAAAAACCGGAGTCAGAATCCGCATATATCCTATGAGGCATACAAGATCAACCCTGTTTTCTTCCATGACGCTCGCAAGTTCTTCATCGTACTGTTCGCGGGTTTTGTTTTTTGGGTCAACAAAAACCGTTTTGTATCCCTGGGATGCCGCGCGTTCCAGCGCGAAGGCGTTTACCTTGTTGCTGACCACAACGGCCAGTTCTATGCCCGGCATTTTCCCCGCCTTCATTTCATCAATGATGGCCTGCAGGTCCGTTCCTTTGGTTGATGCCAAGACTCCGATTCGAAACATAGCTGTCGGTTAAGTGATTGCAGTTTATCATCATTAACGTGAGGGACAAAACCTTCGAGCCTTGATTTTTTTCGGAGCCACCTGTTGAATGTGCTCAGGATTACATTTTCAAGACCCACGCTCATGAAATCAAAATTTTTCGGCTCGATTTTTCTTTTAAGGAATTATCTTATCATTGTCGTGATGCTTGTGGCGAGCTGGGCTCTTTCAGCCGGGCTTATGCAACTACTGCATTCCAATATCCTTCCCCATACAGAAATCATGGAGATGATTCCGGTGTATTTGGATATCATTATTGTTTTCGGACTTGGTTTTACTGCTTATGAACTCGCAAAATCAACCATCATCCCATCTTTCGTTCTTGCTATCTTTTTCGGGTTTGTTTCCCAAAACGCTCTTGATCACATGACTCAAAATCCGGAGGCCGTCTCCATCTTGACCACCATTGGAGCTGTACTCATCCTTTTTGGCGGGGGGCTTGAAACACCATTTACCCGTTTCCGATCGCTCATCAGGCCGATTCTTTCCATCGCATTTGCCGGAACTATCCTGACGGCTATTGGTTTTTCTTTGTTGTTTCATTCTTTCAGCCAATCATTTGGCATTCATGCCCCAATTGCGGCCATTGTGCTTTTAGGAATAGCCCTAGCCTCCACCGACCCTGCCGCAATTATTCCCAGTTTTAAATCGCTT
>JAYRRV010000132.1:0-5956 GCA_041909955.1 Candidatus Altimarinota bacterium | reverse complement strand
GATTCGCTTTCTTTCATGTTCGGTGTGACTGATCGTTGTTCGTAGTATTTTGTGGCATCGGCAAAAGCGGTTTGGGCATGTAAAAGATCGGCGAGAGAGGCCGGAGTTTTGGCCGGTGCTTCGACCGTTTGCTGTGTTTGTTCCTGGGTCTGGGAAGTCGGCAGAGGCGATGGCAGGTTGTTGCATCCCGTCAGCAGCGATGATGCCAGTATTCCCGGGATGAGGATAGTTGAGACTGTTTTTTTCATTGTGGGAGGTTAATGAATGAAACTCATGAGTACAAAACCGTCGTCCGTGGGAAGTATTACATTTTCTAAAGTTTGGCTCCCGGGACTGGGAATGTGTCGCAAAGGACTTTTACGGCGGCTTTCAGTTCCGCAAGTTTTTCGTCGTTTTGCCAGTTATTCACCACATCGTTAATCCAGCCTGCGATAAGTTTCATTTCCGCTTCTTTCATACCACGAGTTGTGATGGCCGGGGTTCCGAGACGAATTCCACTCGGGTCCATCGGGCTGCGGGTTTCAAAGGGGACGGTGTTCTTGTTACAGGTGATTCCGGCTTTATCGAGAGCTTCCTGTGCTTGTTTCCCGGTTACATTCTTGTTGGTCAGGTCAATGAGCATCAGGTGGTTGTCCGTACCGTTTGAAACGACCTGAAAGCCGAACTTTATGAGTTCTTCGGCCAGTACTTTTGCATTGGCGATGAGCTGTTTTGCGTAATCTTTAAAAGCCGGTTCGAGCGCTTCCTTGAATGCCACGGCTTTTCCCGCGATGATGTGGTCGTGAGGACCTCCCTGCAGTCCGGGAAATACCGCACGGTCGATGGCTTTGGCGTATTTTTCCTTGCACATGATCATGGCGCCGCGAGGTCCGCGAAGGGTTTTATGGGTGGTCGTCGTGACTACGTCGAAGTAGGGGACGGGGGAGTCGATCACTCCTGCGGCAATGAGGCCCGCGATGTGTGCAATATCGGCCATGGTTAAGGCCCCAACTTCATCAGCGATTTCCTTGAATTTTTTCCAGTCGAGGTTGCGGGAGTATGCGGAAAACCCTGCGACGATCATTTTGGGTTTGTGTTCAAGAGCAAGCTTTCGGACCTCTTCCATGTCAACGCGGCCGGTCTCTTTTTGTACTCCGTAGCCAACAAAGTTATAGGATTTTCCCGAAAAACTGATCGGCAATCCGTGGGTGATGTGTCCTCCGTGATCGAGTTTCATGCCCAGTACAGTATCTCCGTAATTTAGAAGGGCGAAATAGACCGCCGTGTTGGCGGGACTTCCCGAGTAAGGCTGGACATTCACGTGTTCGGCACCGAAGAGCTGTTTCGCACGGTCGATGGCGAGATTTTCGACCACGTCGACGTATTCCTGTCCTCCGTAATAACGCTTTCCCGGATAGCCTTCCGAATACTTATTGGTCATAAGGGATCCCATGGCTTCCAGTACCGGTACCGAAACGTAATTTTCCGAAGGAATGAGTTCCATTCCTTCGCTCTGCCGCTGTTCTTCATGTTTAATAGCATCGTAGATCTGTTGATCGTACGACTTCAGGTGTTTCATTTCCATAAGATAGAAGGTTAAAAGGCAAAAGATAAAAGCCGTACTCTCCGCTTAGGCGGGGTTTTTGAGCTCTTTTCTTCCAACTTTTAACGTTTTTCTTTCGGAAATGATCATATCCATTGGTACATCGTGTGGTTCGCCTGGGATATTTTTCACTATTTGGAATCCGTATGCAATGCCAATTTTCGGTGAAACCGTTTTTTTGAGGAGTCGATCATAAAAACCCTTTCCGTATCCTATGCGGTGGCCGTCATGGCTGAAAACGACCCCTGGTATGAGGAGAAGGTCGATTTCTTCAGGTTTGATGGGTGGCAGATGTTTCTGAGGTTCAAGAATATTGTATTTCCCTTTTTCAGTTTGTGTCAGCTTTGTAATGGCATGAAGTTGCAAGGTTTTTCCCTTCATCCTTGGAAGAACGAAGGTTTTTTTGAGACCGTCCTTTTTGAACAGGTCCGTCAGGTCGACTTCCCCGTGGATCGGAAGATAGAAAAGGACGCAGCGGGCTTTTTTATACTTTGACAACCGTCTGACATTTTTTACAATATTTTCGTCTTTTTGCCTTTTTTCCTCTTCAGTCTGTGCTTTTCTTTCCATTATTTTTGTAATTCGTAACCTTCGTTTCACTTCAGTTTTTGGTGAATGGATGACATCTTGATTTAACCATATTCTTACTTAAAATTCCAAAATCATATTTCTTTATTTATTAACCTATGGATACCAAAAAACTCGTTCCATTCGTGGTGCTCTTGGGTTTTTTCTCGGGTCTGGCCGGTAGTTTTACCAATGACTATTTTGATTTGGGAAGGATGGTGAGAAATAAAGAGCGAGATGTGTCGACTCAGCAGCAGACGGGTTTCCAGAAGACCTATGTTGAAGAGTCCCAGGCGATTGACGCGACGAAACTTGCCGGAAAATCTGTGGTCTCGATCGTTGCTTCACAGGATTTGAAGGTGTATTACCGTCAGCCTTATCCGTTTTATTCGACCAATGACCCTTTTTTTGATCGGTTTTTCAATGAGTTTTCAGGACCGAGCGAGCGGGTTTCACCATCGGATCGGCAGGGTAATCAACAGGAGGATCAAAGGGGTGACGGCAAGGATTATGAGATTCAACGCAAAAAGATTGGCGGGGGATCGGGTTTTATTATCAGCAGTGACGGTTTGGTTCTTACGAATCGCCATGTGGTTTCAGAGCAGAACGTGCAGTATACGATTATTACCAATGATGGGGTCGAATTTGATGGTGAGGTTGTAAGTGTAGATCCATTCAGTGACATTGCTGTTTTGCAGATGGTTCAGAAAGGTGAACTGTCGAAGAAAAAAGAGGATCGTACTGCGTTGAAGGATCTCCAGGTGATTGAGTTTGGGGATTCTTCGAAATTGGAGGTTGGTCAGAAGGTGTTGGCAATCGGCTATGCGTTGGGAGAATATGAGAACACCGTTACGGAAGGAATCATCAGTGCCAAGGGTAGGCAGATCACTGCCGATGATCTTTCTCGCGGCCCTGAAACTTTGTCCGGGCTTTTGCAGACCGATGCCGCTATTAATCCGGGAAACAGTGGAGGCCCCCTGGTTAACTTGGCCGGACAGGTTGTGGGTATTAACGTTGCCATAGATGCCACCGGTAGCAGCATAGGGTTTGCCATTCCGATTAATGATGTTAAGCCGGCATTAGAGAGTATTAAGAAAAACGGAAGAATTGTTCGTGCGACTCTTGGTGTTCGGCATATCCTCTTGAATAAGTCGAAGGCCCAGGAATTGAAGATTGCCGTGAATCATGGGGCTCTGTTGGTTGGGGATGAGTCGAAGGGTGAGTTTGCAGTTATTCCCGGGAGTCCTGCCGATAAGGCCGGTTTAAAGATTAAGGATGTCATTTTGAGCGTGGACGGTAAGGATATTTCTTCTGTTTATACCTTGCAGGACGCCATAAAGGTCAAACAGCCAGGGGAAGAAGTGAAACTGCGGGTTTGGAGATCAGGAGAGACTATTGAAGTAAAAGTGAAGCTTGGGGAAGCCAAGGATGAGGCGTCCCTCCTTCAGTTTAAAGGTTAGATTGATGGTAGGTAAAAAAGGCCGTCTTTTTATTGGGACGGCCTTTTTTTTGAGATGACAATATGATCTTGAGATTTTTTTGCGATTCGCTAGAATAGGTGAGCCTCAGACAGTCCATTCGGAACATTACCTGCGCGGGTGGCGAAACTGGCAGACGCACTACCTTGAGGTGGTAGCGCCCACAAGGCATGGAGGTTCAAGTCCTCTCCCGCGCACCATGATCATTCACTTGAATGTTCGTTTTTTTGGAGTTTTTCACGCAGCTTTGCATCCAAAAAACACATTTCTTCGTCGTTGTATCCAAAGTAGTGTGCGATTTCGTGCATCAGTACTTCCTGAATTAGATTTTTCAGCTCATTCACATTATGAACCGATTTGATAATGGGTTCTTGGAAAATGCTTATTTTGCTCGGTTGGTCGCCAAATACGCCCTGTCCCCACTGCGGTTTGGCGATGCCGTCGAACAGACCCAGTAATGGGCCGTGCGATTTCGTTTTTTCAAGTTGTTCGTTCGTTGCGTTCATTTCTATACGGATGGCTACGTTTCTCATTTCATATTTGAAATGGGCGGGAATTTTTTTCCACGCATCCTCGACATATTTTTCGAATTGTTCGTCGTTTATTTCGATCATTGAATGGTGTTAAGCTTGCACTTTTCGCATAATCCAGTGAATTCCAAATAGTGGGAATCGATGCTGAATTTTTTTAAGGTTTCAATTTTGTGTTCGAGTTTTGCCAGGTTTTCACCTTCGACTTCGTCCACTTTGTGGCAGTTTTTACAGAGAAGGTAGTGGTGACAGCTGTTTATTCGCTCATTTATTCTTTCGGTACTGCATCGAATGTAGCCGTTCAGCGCAAGGACTTTGTGAGCCAGGGAGAGTCCTTCGAACGCTTCAAGAATACGATAAATGGTCACGACGTCAGCGTTGATATTTTGTTTTCTTAACATGTCTCTCATATCGTAAGGTGAAAGGGCCTTGTCGGTTTTTTCGAGAAGTTCAATTATTATCCGGCGTTGCCTGGTAATTTTGTATCCGGCTTCTTTCAGCCTCTTTTCGGCGTATTGTTGGTAGTTTTTCATGGCGTCAGCATGGTAGTCGCCTTTATATTATACTTTATCTACTTGACTTGCAATATTATTGCGTTTAAGCTTTTCATGTTTTTATCATGTAATGTACGGAATATGACAAGGTTTTTGGTTCTGCTTGTGGGTTTTTCAATTGTTCTTGGAGGTTGTGACGCGTCTTTGCCGGCTGTTCCCGAGGGATCGCTACCCCCCTCTACCCAGGAGGATATACGGCTTGATCAAAAGGTTAAAGTTATAACAAGTTTCTATCCCCTCTATGAGATTGTTACACGAGTGGGAGGTGAATATGTAGATGTTCAAAATTTGGTCCCTCCCGGTGCTGAACCTCATGATTACGAGCTGACACCCAAAGATATATCCCGCATTTTGGAGTCAGATATTCTTTTTGTGAACGGAGGTGGATTGGAACCTTGGTTTAGTAAGATCACTTCCGAGGTTCAAGAAAAAAAAGTGAGAATTATCGACGCCTCCAAGCTTTTCGGAGACATTATTTCCGGGGATCCCCACTACTGGCTTGATCCGTTACAATATATGAAGGAGGTTGATCGCTTTGAACAGATCCTGAGTGAGGTCGATCCTTCGCACCGTGATTTTTATTTGGGTAATGCCAAAAAATTCACCGCGGAATTAGAATCCCTTTCCGACGATTTTCAGATGGGATTTCAAAATTGTTCCTTCAATGAGTTTGTGACAAACCATGCGGCTTTTGGCTATCTTGCGAAGCGCTATAACTTAGAGATGATTCCAATTACGGGACTTTCTCCCGAGGCTGAGCCTTCGCCCAAAACCCTTGCTGCACTTACTGATCTTCTTCGGAGCAAAAATATCCGTTATATCATGGTCGAGACTCTGGTAAGTCCAAAAATTGCTGAGACTTTAGCGCGCGAGGTGGGTGCGCAGACGTTGGTGCTTAATCCACTGGAGGGGTTGGTTAATGAGGATATAGCGCTGGGACAAAACTACATCACCGTCATGCGGCAGAATCTTCATGCTCTTCAAATCGCGATGGATTGCAGGTAGAATGCAGAAAAGGATCGATTGAATCAATGAATCTCAGTACAATGCCCCATTCCCAACACATGAAGAGTAAACAAAGCAATAAGCCGGTGATTTGCATCAAGAACGTTTCATTTGCCTATCAGCCGGGAATTCAGATATTGAAGGATATTGATCTGGATGTTTATGAGGAGGATTTTCTGGGTCTTATCGGGCCGAATGGAGGAGGGAAGTCCACTTTGTTGAAACTTATTGTGGGACTTC
>JAYRRV010000131.1:0-2008 GCA_041909955.1 Candidatus Altimarinota bacterium | reverse complement strand
TCCGGAGGTGAAGTTGTTGCCGAAAGTCCTGCCCCCGTCATAGATCAGGCGGCCCAGGCCCAGGCGGAAGCCCAGGCCATGGCGGCCCCGGAATCACAGCCGGCGGCCCCGGTAGTAACACCGGTGGAAAAATCAACTCCTCCGACCAGAACGGTCTCAACCACATCCGTGGCCGCTCCGAGGGAATCTGCGGGGGAAGTCTTGGGAGTCGCTAAAGAACGCGATCCCCTTGAAAAAGCGTATAAACTGCTCGATGGAAAATTCAACGACCTTTTTGAAAACTACGGCCAACTGCAGATCGAAATGGCGCAGCTAAAGTCATCGGCAGAAAAAAACCAGGAGAGCGACATCATGGAACGCAGCAGCCAGAATATCGTATACGTGATTTTCGCGGTGATCCTGGCTTCCATCATGTTGTTTATTGAGATAAAATATGCGAAATTTTCGACCCGGCTTGTCAGACACGTAAAAAAAAATGGTAAGAGGAAAACCGGAAGAAGGTAGGACTTCAGTTACCCAGAGCATCAATAACTATGGACATCAACCGCCAAACAAAACTGACGGATGAGGAGGAGCAGCAAAAGCACAGGGATCTGCATCAACACCTCCACCATCACCATCTCAAAGCGATCATCGTTATGCTGGGCTTCACATGTGCCCAGTTTTTTTTCATGGGGGCGGTGGTGAGCGCGGGCGAGCTGACGATCAAAGCGCTTCTGGGATGCACGAATTTGCTGCGTCTTGACCATAAACAGCCCAATGAACTGGTGATGAACGAAAAACTCGCACTGGCGGCGGAAAACAAACTTCAGGACATGGAAAAATACAAGTATTGGGCGCACGAGAACCCGATCACCGGCCGCCAGCCGTGGGATTTCGTGGATGAGGCGGGGTACTATTACGAAACTACGGGGGAAAACCTGGCCTACGGCTTCACCGACAGCCAGAAAATATGCAACGCCTGGGAAAAGAGCCCAAAGCATCTTGCGAACATCACGGATCCGACATTCCAGGAAATCGGTTTCGCGGTGGATAAAGCGAATCTCCACAAAAATGAGAAGGGTATCCTTGTCGTGCAGATGTTCGGCAGCCGCGACGATTTTGCCGTTCCACCCGCAGCTGAGGGGTCTGTCTCGGCGGAATCAACCTCAACGGCCGGTCAAAACGAAACGCAGCAGGGCGAGCAAACGCTCCGCGAAACTTCTCCGGAAGTGAAGGGTGCGGCTACCACCGCGGCAACCGCCCGGGACACCCGGGACGACAGCGTACGTCCGCAGCAATCCCTGCTGAAGTCGCTCCTTCCGTATGCGATGGCCATATCGTTCCTCGCGGCAATCATAGCCGCCGCGCTCATCTTCAAGTTCAAAAAAGACAAAAAGAAGGTTAAAATGATGAAAACGTTGAAAGCCGCAGCAATGGCTTTTACGGGCATTGCCACAGTCCTCACATTCCTGTTTTTCTTTTTTCCCACACTATGAAAAAAGTCTTTGACATGATCGCCTTTTTTCTTCTCCTGGAGCTCCAGGTTATTGTGGGAAAAGGGGAGTACTTCATCCCGGTGGCGCTGGGGCTGATAATCCTTTGTGTCTATGAATTTTTCACGGAGAACAAAAGCATTCTCTTCAAGGACCGTCAAAGTCTTGCAGTCCAAAAGAAAGAGCTGACCCCCGGTGAAAAAGCGGGTGCAGCGGTATATGCCGGCATCGTATTGATGGCCCTGGTTTTTGGCACGGACACCGGCGCCCAACTCGCATTCATCCTCGTTGCACTGGTACTGGGGATCACCGTCTTTTTCCTGCGGGAAAAGAAAAATATCAGGGAGTCCGACGTCAGTACCTGGATCAGCAGTTTCACGATCCCCAAAGTGTTTCTCTTCCTTCTGAACTACCTCTTAAGCGTGCAGATTCACGGGAATGTCGCCTATCAGTCAATATTGCTCCTCTCCTGTTTAGTCCTGTACGACATTTCGGATCACGGCGAAAAAATAGCCGCAAAAGCCAACAAAGGG
>JAYRRV010000130.1:0-3030 GCA_041909955.1 Candidatus Altimarinota bacterium | reverse complement strand
GCTCAAATTTCCCGCTGTGAAAGCCAGCGTTGTTATTCTGAGCAATGAAGAGAATACATCCAATAATGCCGGGGCGGTTGGAGGGGAGCCAAAGGTGCTGACCTGGCCGGGAGAATATGAAGTGGCCGGCATTGCAATAACCTCGCTTGAAATCACAGCAGCGGCGGAAGGTAAAAAAGCGGCCGGGAAAGACATGATCTACAGTTTTGACGCGGACGGCATGAAGGTTTGCTACATCAGCGATTTCACTGTTCAGGTCACCGACGAGCTCATGGAAAGCATCGGGGACGTGGATATTCTGGTTGTTCCGCTCAAGGGAAACATGGAAGAACTGCATAAAACGATTGAAGAGATTGAGCCCCGCATCGTTATACCGGTCGGTTACAAGACACCGGGCCTCAAGGCGGAGGCGGGAGATTTGGAAGCATTCCTCAAAAAGACGGGAGTGCCGGCGGCTAATCCAAGGGATAAATTCACTGTGAACGGCCGAAACGAACTTCCGCAGGAAAAAATGGAAGTCGTGGTACTGGCCCCGCAAAACGACTAATCAAACCCGGCAAACCCGTGTGACCCCGTAGTTCAAACGGATAGAACAAGGCACTCCTAAGGCTTAGATGCAGGTTCAATTCCCGCCGGGGTCACCAAACACATTCGGACGGTGCACTCGTATCGGGTTGTTGTTACTGATTTCCCTGTGCCTCGAACTCTTCGAAAATTTTCTGAAGTTCATCGTCAAGGGTAACCTTATCGCCATATTCCCCGAAGTAGAAAAATTTCCCTGTCGAGTCCCTGCGGATGTTTTGCCCCATGTTTAGCTGAGTTGATCCCCTCAAAGTAATCAGGGTGTAGATACCCGGCAAGGTGGCGCTGATTCTGTACGTTGTCGTTCCATCCATGCTTCTTTTTACCGTCACTCGAGTTCCTGAAAACCCAAGGTTCACACCGGATTGGATTTCTACGGGTTTTTGATATGGTTTGATGATACCGTTACTTTCGACATAAGATTTGGCAGCCATATCATCCGGCGGAAGACAAATGCCCATACAACCGATCGGTCCGTCGTCATGGGTGTTTTGATAATGTTCCCAGGCACTTTTCTGAAGGCGCTCAAGCTCCGCCTGGCCAATCGCGGGGTTGCGACTGAAACTACGCATGTGCTTTTCTTCCATAAACTGAATGAGCTGGTTGAGTCTTGTCAGTTGGGCCGAATCCTGGGCATTTCCTCCGGCCGATGTACCCAAAACAGCCCTTAAAGCATAAGCGTTCACAAGTACATGGGAAGGATTTTGCAAATACTGTTCCTGTGGGAATTGTTCACTCGCGGCTTTAATATGCGGCTCCAGAAGCAGTTCAGGCATCCGGTGCATGACCTCAAAATACATTCCGTCGGTCAACACCAGGACGGTCTTCTTGGAATCTTTCATCTTGGCAAGTGCCTTGGCGTTATAATTGCAGACTAAGCCGTCAACAAACACATACGGGCGGGTGCTTTGGGCAATCATCTCAATCTCTTTTTCACTAAAATCCCTTTCAGGGTACATCAGGCGGAGCCCTCCCTCCCCCTGCAATATGAGGCGGAACTCATCCTCCGGATACTCTGAATGCGGCTGGTTTTCTTGACGTTTTCCCGCTCCGTTTGAAGGTTTTGAACCCGTAGAATCAACATTCTGACCCTTTGAACCGGAAGCATCAAAAGGTACGTATTGCGGGATGGAAAGGCCCAATTCTCCCCGGTATTTTCTGGCGCTCTCGCCTTTCTGCGAAGAAAGAAGCCGCTTAAAACCCATGGAAAGTCTCGCGCTCCCAAGCTGGATGTTCAGATGAGGAATGGATGTATTGAAAATTTCCCGCCAGGTGTTCTGCCCGAAAATTGCATGATCTTCATATTCCGCATATTCGACGGCTAGCCCGTTGATTTTTTTGATCGTCGCGGGGGACGGGTTGATAAGCCCCGGAAGTTCTCCGCTGGTGGCGCCGTACCCGAATGACATCCTTCCTCCGATGAAACGGTTCCACCGGATGCGGTCGCTCAGCTCAATATCGGGATAATCTTTCTGTTTCCACGGAAGTATTTCTTCCATATCTTCCTCTTTCCATTCACCTTCGGACCCAAAACTCTTGCCCTCGTTCAGAACAACGACCCATTCGGCGGCTTCGGCAATCTCGAAAGGATTCGGCGGTGCCGGCGGAGGGGCCTCCCCCGTTTTTTTGGCACGTTCTATGTTCCGCTTATACTTGGCATTTTCTTCTTCATACCTTCTTTTTTGATCCTCATATTCCAGTTCCCTGCGGATTTTTTCATTTTCTTCGCGGACTTTTTTGGAACTTGAAGGAAGCTCCATGGTTTGGGTTTCCGTCGGAGCGAATTTCGGTTCCTTATACAAAAACTGATGGTTGTCCGACAAGTTGCGGAGTTTTCCGTCGGCCTCCGGTTCCTGAAACGCCGTATCGTCGTTGATGGTCGGAAGATCTGCCTTATGCTCTTTTTCTGGTGCTTCGTCGACATGCTTCACGATTTTCTTTCCCACCGTACTCATCATATATTCGTCCAGTGTGAAAGTGATCAACCCTACAAGATCCTCTTTGCTCACGATCGGAACGCCCGGTTCCATCATGTAGAGGGTATCGCCAACCTGGAACAGCGCGCGGATATGGTCGCCGGATTTTTGCATAAAAATATCCTTGCGCCGCTCCGGATAGAGGTATTCAAGGGCCATGGCCTGATATTTCCCGCGCGCCTTACAGTTGCCGCGCTTCCCTTCTTTCTTGCGGACAAGATACTCGGCAAGCGACGTGCGCGTCGGCTCATAGGCGTTGTTTTTTTCGTCCTTTTCGGAAAGACCCACGACTTTCTGCAAAAATTCACGGGTGGGGACCGCCGGTTTTTCCTTCTCCAGTTGCTGCATCTCTTCGAGAAGGGTTTTGGTCGAGAAGACGAACATGCCGGAATTGAACAGGTACTCTCCGGAGGCCACGTATTCCTGGGCCTTCTTGAGGTCCGGTTTTTCTACGAACCGCTCGACCTTGCAG
>JAYRRV010000129.1:0-3742 GCA_041909955.1 Candidatus Altimarinota bacterium | reverse complement strand
TTGCGGACAGTACAACGGCAAAAAGATTTTGGATATGAACAAGGCCGTGGAAAAAATCACCAAAGTGAAAGCGTAATAATCTTTAACAATCGGGCAAGGAATCTATGGCCAGTTATCGCCACATTGCTAGAATCGCGGTGATGCAAACCCTCTTCGCGTACGAGTTCCGCGGGGGCGAGCCCAGGGATATTTTGAATTATAATCTCCAGGAATACAGATCGAAAATTCAGGATCTGTCTTTTGCCGAAAGTCTCTTAAGCGGGGCTCTCGAAAAAAAGAAAGATCTTATCGATGTGATTCAGGCGGAGGCCCCCGAATGGCCCATCGATAAAATAGCTCCCGTGGACCGCGCGATTTTGGAACTGGGGACGTACGAAATCCTTTATTCGGAGGATGTTCCGCCGATTGTCGCGATTAACGAAGCCGTGGAGATAGCCAAAAGTTTCGGCGACACCAACTCACCAAAATTCGTGAACGGAGTGCTGAGCACGATCATGCACAAGTACCGACCCGAGGCGATGAACAACAAACCCGCTCCCAAAGACGCCAAAGGACCTCGCAAAAAACAACGGCGCAAAAAATCCTAATAACCATCAACATGGCAAAACAACCCCCGGTCAACCGCTATGAAGGGCTCGAAAAAAAGATCCGGATTCAATTCAAAGATCTGGAATTGGCCGACATGGCGTTCGTTCACAAGTCATACATGAACGAGCACCGTGATCTTAAAACGGAACACAATGAGAGACTCGAATTTTTGGGTGACGCCGTTTTGGAACTGGTGGTCACGGAATATCTCTATAAAAAATACCCTGACGAAGAAGAGGGTGTGCTCACGAACTGGCGGTCGGCACTCGTGAAGGGTAAACATCTCGCGGAAATTTCCACGGAGCTGGATCTGGGGTTATACCTTTATCTGAGTCGCGGAGAAGAACGTTCCGGAGGACGCAAAAAGAACTATATTCTGGCAAATACACTTGAAGCGCTCATCGGAGCCATATACCTGGACCAGGACTACAAAACCGCCCACAGTTTTATCGCCGACTTCATTCTGAAACGCCTTGAGGAAATATTGAAAAAAGGCCTTCACATAGACTCAAAATCGCGATTCCAGGAAATAGCTCAGGAAGTCATGGGAGTCACGCCGGAGTATAGATTGATAAAGGAGGAAGGCCCTGACCATAACAAAGTGTTCGTCATGGGGTCATACCTGGGGGAAGAGTTTGTTGCCGAGGGAAGCGGATCAAGTAAGCAAAAAGCGGAACAGGAAGCTGCTACCGCCTCATTGAAGGCAAAAAAATGGGAAGATTACCAGCTTGCCGCCAAGGAGGAATAACCTAAGGTTTACTGACCGGGGGAAGCGACCGGTACAGCAGGCGGTAAAACACAACACCGGCAATCATCCATCCGATATAGATCAGTTCAACCGGAACGATCTTTAACTGTGCCAGATAAAAGAATGAGCCGGTAATCAGGGTTCTCACGCCCGCCGCCAGCCATACGTAGCGCGTCTGGCGTCTCCTCAGGCCGAAAACTATCAGGAAGCTCATTGAGATATCTATAGCTATGATGGAAACGCTCTCAAAGAGCGGAGTGAAAGCCTTAAAAGGGGAACCGTTCATAAGTATTTGAAGTTGTTGCTGACCCTCCTGGAGAAATTGAATCTGTTCAGGGTCTGCATCGGGGAGCAAAGAGGAAAAATCTTTGGTGGTCGACAGGTTGTACATGCCGAATGATCCGAAAGTTAACAGCATGCCCATGAGCATCATTCCGATGAACGACCAGCTGATGCCGAACAGAACAACCTGCTCCCGGTGACGGACGGAGGGAAGGAATTTGTCCAAGACGATGAACTTCCCGAGTTCAACAAAGAGGCCGGAAACGGCGCCCAGAACCAGCGCCTGAAGAATATCGGGGAGACCCGTAAAACCCGGGAAAGTCGGCTGGATGTTCATGATAACTCCCAGCACAACCGTTGCAATAACAATACCGCCAAGACCGGATCTCCAGATAATTTTATTCTCAAGCCGCCATTTTTTGACAAGGAACCTCAGGAGAATAAATGGGCCGATCATACACAAAAGACCCGTGATGAACGTAAAAACAAAAAAAAGCATAGGAGTGTGATTACGAAAGTGGATCGGCGTCCATCGGAATCCGGGCACGGGCGATTCTTTTACGCCCAACAATGGTGAAAACGGCGGCAACGACCATGATTCCCGAAGACAGATACCATGGTGCGGCAATATCCCACTCGAACAGCATCCCGCTGACCGGAGGAATGATGATGGCAGCGAGCGAAGTCAGCCCTTGGACGATGCCCATCGTCTCTCCTTTTTGATTGTCTGGAGCCGCACCAACGATTTGGCTGTTGATCACGACACGCAATATTGATTGAGTAAACGCGAACACGATGAGAGCTGTCAGGAAAACGGCGAAATTATTTACCGAGAAAGCAAAAAAGACAAAGACGATGACAATGACCGCGGAGAATTCAAGCAGTGGTTCCGAAAAATACCTGAGCCAGATTCTTTTCAGGAAGAAGCCCTGGTTTAATGCCACTATCACGCCGATCATTGCCAGGAGATACCCGGAATGTATAGCATCAAACTGGAACTGTCGGTTGGTGTAGAGGGTAAAAACGCTTTGGTGGTTGGTAAACGCCAAGGCAATGAGGAACCAGGAAATAAGATAGAGATTCAGTTTCTTGTCGGTTAAACCGCGCCAGATGGGAGGAAAGGGATTTATCGAGAGTTTTCGTTCTGAGTCCTTGTGGTGGTGGCTTTCGGGGAGGAAGAACACCGCGGCGATGGTATTGAGTAATGTAATAACCCCGGCCGCCCAAAACGGAACGGTCGGACCGAAACCGGAAAGCGCCGCACCAAGCGCCGGCCCCAGGATAAAACCGATTCCGAACGAAGCACCGATGAGCCCAAGGTTCTCGGTCCTCTCCTTGGGAGTTTTTGAGATATCCACGAGGTAACTCTGTGCCGTGGAAATATTACCGCCGGTTATGCCGTCAATGATTCGTCCCAGAAAAAGCAGAGGGAGGGAATTTGCCAGTGCAAACACGAACCAGCCGATCGCGGTACCGAAAAGACTGAGGATCAGTACCGGACGTCTCCCAATTTTGTCAGACAATGCCCCAAGAAGCGGCGCCGAAAAAAACTGAAACAGTGAATACGCCGCAAAAAATGTTGTCACAACAATAGGAGACGCACCGAACCGCTCGACGTATAAAGGCAACGTCGGAAGAACCAGACCGATGCCGACAACATCAATGAAAACGGTCAGGAGTATGATGAATTTTTGTCTAGCCATTAATGTCGAAAGTGATTGGGAAAGTGTACGTCGCGCTTCCGACCTTAAATTCGGCGAATGCGGTATAGCGGCCTCCTTTCACAAAGGTGTTCATGAATTCGGCCAAGCCCTTCTTGGCATCGCTCGAAGAAAGTGGATGAACATGCGTAAAGCTGTCGATGTTACCATGTCGGAACACGACAACATGGCCCAAGGCACCTAGCGATGGGCTTAACTCTGAATCCTTGCCGTCTTTTGTGACGTGGAAAGACAGGATGGTTTGCTGAAGTACTATGGGCTGGGTCATGGTGAGTTGTGCCTTGTACCCTTTGGTGATGGCAAAGAGGTCAGGCGTAAGCCCCGGGTAATTCACGGTATCGGTTGTCTCCTTCTGTACGATGAGATTGCTGCGGAGCACTACGGGTTCGCCTTTCACCGGGGT
>JAYRRV010000128.1:0-2000 GCA_041909955.1 Candidatus Altimarinota bacterium | reverse complement strand
ACGGAAACGGCATTTGAATACACTCCCTGTTCCAGCGCCGGATCGACCTTCACCTGAACTTGTGGTTGCTGATCGTCTGCCATAGTTTTGTGTAAGTTAGTGAATAATTATTGATTATTTTTTCATCTTCTGTTCCTTAGCCGCCTTGTTGGCGAGCTGCCCGCAGGCGGCTTCTATATCCTGTCCCAAGGTTACACGAATTGTTACCGCGATGCCATACCCTTTCACTATGTCGCGGAATTTTTTGATCTGTTCCGGGACACTCCCTTCGATATTTGCTATTCCCGTGGCGTTGTATGGGATGAGATTCACGTGGCAAAGCTGACCGCCAATCAGTTTCCCCAGTTCATGAGCCTGTTCGTCCCCGTCGTTGATCCCCTTGAGCATCACGTATTCGTAAGATATTCGACGGTGCGTTTTGGAGAGGTAGTTTTTGAGTGCGGCCATGAGCTGATCAAGCGTATATTTGTTGGCCACCGGCATAATTTTCCTCCTTAATTCCTGATTTGGTGCGTGAAGGCTTACAGCGAGATTGACCTGAATCTCCTCGTCCGTAAGTTTTTCTATCCCCTCACAGATTCCCGACGTGGATACCGTGATATTTCTTGCTCCGATATTGAGTCCCTCGGGGTCATTGATGACATAGAGTGCCTTAAGAACGTTCTCGTAGTTCATAAACGGTTCTCCCATACCCATTAATACGATGTTACTGATTCTTTTTTTCTCATGGTGAAGCAGCTGAGCGGAAAAAAGCACCTGATCCGAGATCTCCTCGTAAGAAAGGTTGCGGCCAAAGCGCATGGTTCCGGTTGCGCAGAATTTGCATCCAAGCTGGCATCCTGCCTGGCTTGAGATACATACCGTGTGCCTTCCGTCCTTGAAATGCATGAGTACCGCTTCGATTTTGAGCCCGTCATGGAGTTCGAACAAAGTTTTCGTAGTGCTTCCGTCGAGGGAGGTGACCTTCCTCACGGGTTTCAGGCTTAAAATAGGCACTTCTCTTTCCAATTCCTCCTGAAGTTTTGCCGAAAGCGTTGTTATGGCAGAGTAACTTGATTTTCCTTCCTTACATACCCCATGAATCACCTGTAGCGCCCGGTATTTCGGGATTTTCTTTGCGGCCAGTTTTTGGATGAGATCCTGAGTCGAGAGCATTTTTTCATCAAAATTGAGCTGTTGTCCAAAGTTGTACAACAGCAATTATATGTGAGTTTTTCCTTTTTGCAATGGGAAAAAACCCACTTTCAGGCCATTCGACTTTTTGACAATTATTGACAGATTTTTTACATAGAGAGTGCTTTTCCTCATTTTTTATTCTTCCGTTTATGCAGAGCCTTTTACTTGCAGAAGATCTTCATCAGGGACAGTTTGTGCAGCAGGGGTTGAAATATGAGAGTCTTCCGACCCGTCTGATGCAGGTTCAGACTCCCTTCCCTGACCTTCAGGACGGTCTTTCTTCAAGTGACAGTGTTTTTTTGCTCATCCATAGGATTGAACTGCTCGATTTGCTTCTTCCACGGCTTACTATGCCCGCCCGTACACTCCCTGTGATTGTTTTGTCGCAGCATTATGATCCCCGGCTTGTGGATTACGTCAAATCCCAGAAGATCTATCATTTCTTCACGCGTCCCTTTTCTTTCCGTTTTATCGCAAGTGAGGTAAGAACTCTTGTGTATCGACAGAGAGAACAGTCCACGTATCAGGTGCTGAGAGTGAGGGATCTTGAACTCAATCGAGACACCCATGAAGTCCGGTGGAGAGGAAATCCCATAGTGTTACGTCATAAGGAGTTTATTCTGCTGGAGTTTTTGATGCTTAACGCAGGCAAACTACTGTCCAGGGAGACGATTTTGGAGAGCGTCTGGGACAGAAACGCCAATATTTTCACCAATACCGTGGACGTTCACATCAACAAGCTCAGAAAGAAGATCGATTATTTTGTCAGTGAGAAATTTATCCACACCGTTCACTGCTCGGGATATATTTTCTCATAAAACATT
>JAYRRV010000127.1:0-2525 GCA_041909955.1 Candidatus Altimarinota bacterium | reverse complement strand
GGCTGTTATCCAGTTCCCGTTTTTTGCGTAAGCGACATATTTTGCGTACCACTGGTCTTTCAGAGCGTCAGCATAAGGATTCTCCGTGACCGTTATGTTCGTCAAGTCGATGCCCTTGGTATTGATAAGCATTTTCAGGTTTTCGACCAGATTGACGGTCTGCGTGGGTTTAAAGGTTCCATCAGGATATCCTCCGACGATACCGAGTTCTTTAGCTTTCAAAAGGTATTTTGCGTACCATTCGCCGGCGGAAGTGTCGCTGAATCCTCCCGTTCCGCTTGCATCAGGAACGGTAATCGATACTCCAAGTAAAATTATTTTGAGTGCCTCGACACGGTTGACCACCTGATCCGGTTTGTAGGTGCCGTCCGGATAGCCGTTGATGATTCCCCGTTCCTTGAGGTCCATGATGGCGGGGTAATTCGGATGTGTGGTAGGGACGTCGCTGAATCCGGCACCGGGAGTTGTTGCGGCCGCCATTGGTATCGAAAGCATCAGGACGGCGAGAATTCCGATACTTCCAATGGTTTGTTTTACCTTCATAGAAAGAAGAAAAGATATAAGGTTTGTGTGTATTGGTTATTCTACCTTATATTCCTTTTAATGTGAATTTGTTAAAATTCAAATTTTTTGAAGAAGTGTTTTTTTGCGAGTTCGGCCGTAACAAAATAGGTCGTGACGATCATGAGTATGAATCCCAATATGAACATATCCAATGTGACAAACTCGAAGAAGGATCCGATCGGTGTGAATACGAATGCCCCCAGCGTCAGAACGATTCCCGCAGAAATCCATGAAAGCAGTTTACCAGGTCTGCTTTTGTAGAAAGGTTTTTTAGTCCGGATGGAAAAAGTTACCAGAACCTCCGATAGTGCCGATTCAACAAACCATGCGGTTCTGAATGTGCTCGGATCCGCTTTGAATATGAACAGGAGTGTCAGGATCAGTGTCATGTCGAATATTGTGCTCATAATCCCGAAGAAGCTCATGAATGACCGGATCATTTTTACGTCCAGTTTTTTGGGCTTCTTCAGCTGTTCCTGGTCGATGTTGTCCGTGGCGATGGCAAGCATCGGCGTGTCGGTTATGAGGTTGTTTAGGAGAATTTGAGATGGGAGCAGGGGAATGAACTTTAAAAAGAGTGATGAGAAAGCGACGGTGAACATATTGCCGTAATTAGCGCTCACCGTGTTGAGGATATATTTGGTGATGTTCGTGAAAATTTTCCTTCCTTCTATGATCCCTTCGCTAATGACGTGGAGTCCCTGACGGAGCAGAATGATGTCTGCCGCCTCCTTGGCTATATCCGTGGCGGTATTTACGGAAATCCCCACGTCGGCGATTTTGATTGCCGGTGCGTCGTTGATTCCGTCTCCTAAAAAGGCTACCGTCCGTTCCGCTCCAGTGTTCAGGGTTTTCACGATCCTGTATTTGTGGTCTGGGGTTATGCGCGAGAAAACGTTGTGTTTTTCGATCGCCTCTGCGAAGTGCTTTTCATCCATAGCGTCGAGCTCGTCTCCTGTAAGGATTTTTCCTCCGAGTATTTTGAAGTTTACTTTCCGGCAGATCGCTTCGGTGACGAGCGGGTCGTCCCCGCTGAGGATTTTTATTTCCACGCCGAGTTTTTGCATTTTTGCCAGTGAGCTTTTTGCGCTTTTGCGCGGGGGGTCAATAAATATCATAAATCCCAGAAGCGTTAATCCTGTTTCGTCCTCTTTGGTCGATTGATCGTTGTTCCATTCTTTTGCGGCGATGGAGATCGTGGTATAGCCCTGACTTCGGTATTTGTTGATTTTTTCCAGGTATTTCTCCATATGTCCTTTGTGGTCAAGCGTGACGTCTTCGCCGTTAATCCTTACTTTTGTCACTACCTGAACGATGGATTCAAGCGCTCCTTTGACGATAAGGTGTTTTTTTCCGTCTGGTCCTTTGACGACGGCACTCATGCGTCTGCGTGTAAAGTCAAATTCGTTCCGGTCGATAATTTCGTAGGTGTTGTATTCCTCCAAAACGGCGTTTTTCTTTTCGCTTTCCCAAATTGCCCGGTCGACGATGTTTCCCTCCACTTTATGCTTACCTACGACGGCGTCATTACAAAGCATTCCGTAGATGAGCAGTCGGTCGTCGGTTTGTTCCTCAAGGTTGAAGCAGTTCTGCAGTCCGAGTTTCCCTTCGGTGAGCGTTCCCGTTTTATCCGTGCACAGGATGTCCATATTTCCAAGATCCTCTATTGAGGTGAGTTTTTTGACCACAACGTGGGCTTTGGCGAGTTTTTGCGCACCCTTGGAAAGGCTGATGGTGATGATAACGGGCAGGGCTTCGGGTGTGATTCCAACCGCCAGGGCTAGGGCAAACAGGAACGATTCCAGCACTCCGTGTTGTAGCACCGAGTTCACCAAAAAAATGAAGAATGTCATAATGAGTATGATTTTCAGCAGAAAGGTGCTGAAGTGCGTCATACTTTTTTCAAAGTCGGAAACGATTTCGGGTTCCTTCAGATAGGAGGCCGTTTTTCCGAAGAATGT